>DATDFW010000433.1:0-13701 GCA_036522375.1 Nitrospiraceae bacterium | reverse complement strand
CCCACGCCCGCTATCATGCGTTGCAAAAGATCGCGGGCGGGCTCTATGACCGACGCGAGGAATTTTCCCGCCTGATGACGGCTGAAGCCGGCAAACCGATTGCCGACGCCAAGCGTGAAGTGAATCGGGCCGTCCAGACATTTACCGTTGCGGCTGAGGAGGCGAGGCGGATTCCTGGAGACGTGATCCCTCTCGACTGGACGCCGGGAACGGATTCTCATCTTGGTATTCTTCGCCGATTTCCAATCGGTCCTGTACTTGGAATCACCCCCTTTAATTTTCCCCTGAATCTGGTGGCTCACAAGGTTGCTCCGGCTCTGGCCGCCGGCAATTCCATTCTTATCAAGCCGGCTCCACAAGCGCCTCTGACCGCATTGCGCTTGGGCGAAGTGGCTCTGGAGGCCGGACTTCCGCCTGGCGCACTCAACATCTTGCCCTGCGACAATACACTGGCAGAACAACTTGTCGCCGATCCTCGCTTCAAGCTCCTGAGCTTTACCGGCAGCGCCGCCGTAGGATGGATGTTGAAGGCCAAGTCTGGGAAGAAGAAGGTAGTGTTGGAGCTCGGCGGGAATGCGGGCGTGATCGTGGAGCCAGATGCCGATCTCGAATTTGCCGCACAGCGTTGCGCAGTTGGTGGTTTCGGTTATGCCGGTCAGACCTGTATCTCCGTCCAGCGAATCTTTGTCCATCATTCTATCGCGGATCTTTTCACTACGAAGCTCCTGCTGCAAGTCGCCCGTCTGAAGGCCGGCGATCCAAGCGACGATTCGACGGTGGTGGGACCGTTAATTGATTCAGGCGCAGCCCATCGTGTGGAAACGTGGGTTGGGGAAGCGGTGTCTCAAGGGGCACGAGTGCTTCTGGGGGGCAAACGAATGGGCTCGGTCATGGAGGCGACTGTGCTCTCGCACGTCACTCCGACCATGAAAGTCTCTTGTCAGGAAGTGTTTGGGCCCGTGGTGACTGTGACCCCTTATCGCAACTTTGGCGAAGCGATCACGGCGCTCAATCAGTCTGACTATGGACTTCAAGCTGGGGTGTTTACCCAGGATGTGAATAAAGTGTTTCATGCCTTTCGCCACCTTGAAGTTGGAGCTGTGCTGGTAAATGAGATTCCGACGTTTCGCGCCGACCACATGCCGTATGGAGGCGTCAAGGACTCGGGGCTTGGGCGTGAAGGGGTTCAGGCCGCGATAGAGGATATGACTGAGCCCCGTATGCTGGTGTTGAATCTCAAGCCACCCGTTGGGACCTAGCAAGATGCTGAGGAGATTTGCCGGCCACGTTCTCGCATTTTTCGGACCCTCTCAAACGTACTTCGGAAGGTTATGCCTTCGCTTGTCACTCACTGCGGCTCTGCTCACGACAAGGCGTGTCGTTGAGCATCCCAGGAGAGTGGGCCTCTGTTGAGCTGCACATGCGGGGCAGTGCAGTTCCAGCTTGCAGAACATTTTTTCTATAGCCTTCAAGAGAAAAATCGTCACAAGATATTGCGAAGCGCTGACAATCTTGGTACAACAGCGACCCTGTGCCGATATGAAGTTTGCCGTGGGCGCGCATTTCAGTTAACAAGGTGTCCGTCATTCGGTTGATCGGACGAAGTAAGGAGAAGACGCGATGGTACCTACGCAGATGTTTCTGACACGAGGCGTCGGAATCCACAAAGAAAAACTGGCCTCCTTCGAGCAAGCTTTGCGTAGTGCCGGTGTCGCCTATTGTAATCTCGTCACCGTGTCGTCGATTCTTCCCCCCAATTGCAAAATTATCCCTCGTGCGCGCGGTGAGAAGCTATTGAACCCAGGTGAAATCACATTCTGCGTGATGGCGCGGTCGGAAACGAATGAACGAAATCGACTGGTCTCCGCATCGATCGGGTTGGCAGTCCCGACCGATCGTCGAACCTACGGGTATCTGTCGGAGCACCATGCGCATGGCGAAACGGATGAAGAGACGGGTGAATATACCGAAGATTTGGCGGCGCAGATGTTGGCCACAACGCTCGGTGTCGAGTTCGATCCGAACATCGCCTGGAAAGAGCGGGAACAGGTGTTCAAAATGGCGGGAAAGATCGTTCGGACCCTCAACATCACCCAGTCTGCGATTGGGAAACCTAATCGCTGGACAACAGTGATTGCATTGGCCGTGTTCATTCCTGAAGAAAATATTCCAAAGCGGCGTCGGTAGACCTGCTGCGTGAGCATACGCCCATGACACTTCCCGCAGGATGGGAAGGCATCGACCAGAACTTTCTCGGGCTCGATGAGCCTTGGTGCCATCCTGATCAGGCGGGTGTCTATGTCCTGCCCGTGCCCTACGAACATACCTCCAGCTATGTGCAGGGTTCCGATCGAGGCCCTTCAGCCATCATCGAGGCGTCTCAACAAGTTGAGTTATACGATGAAACACTCCGGTGCGAGCCCTATCGAGAGTGGGGTGGAATAGCGACCACTCGTTCGCTCAATCTTGACCGTAAAGTTGATCAGCAGGCGGTGAATGCGATTGAGGCATTTGTCTCTCCCTTTGTCGGTACAGGGCGGTTTATTGTTACTTTGACAGGCGAACATACCGGTGCGCTAGGGGCTATCCGGGCCCATGCCCGATGCTATCCGGATCTTTGTGTCGTGCAAATCGATGCCCACGGAGACCTGCGGAAGGCCTATCAAGGGAACCCGTATAGCCACGCCAGCGTGATGGCCCGGGTGGTCGACGACGGGTTGCCGTTGGTCCAAGTCGGCATTCGCTCCATTTCACCCGAGGAGATCGATCGCATTGAGAGCACCGATCGAATCGACACGTTCTTTGCCGCTGAGATGCTTGACCCGTCCGGTCTTTATGAAGGCAAGGCTTCCCGATGGGTACCCGATATAGTGAAGGCCTGTCGTGGGCCGGTTTATCTGACCTTTGATTGCGACGGGCTCGATGCCTCGCTGGTTCCTGCGCTCGGCACTCCAGAGCCCGGTGGGTTAGGGTGGTACGACACGGTGACTCTCGTGACAGCCTTGGCCAATGGACCGGGTATTGTCGGGATGGATATCAGCGAGATTGCCCCGATCGATGGGTTTGTCGCTCCTCAGTTTTGTATCGCCCGATTAATCTATCGCATGTTGGGACGGATCAAAGCAGGCCGCCGCGTCCACTAAAACGGCATACCTACGCTGTGAGCGACACGCTTCGAATCAATAAGTTTTTTACACACCACGGCATCTGTTCTCGGCGAGAGGCCGATCGACTGATCGAGTCTGGTCGGGTGACCATCAATCAACGGGTCGCCTGCTTGGGGGATCAGGTGGGTCCTGACGATGTCGTTGCACGAGATGGACAGGTGATTCCCTGGGGGACGGTTCCCCTCTATATCAAGTATTACAAGCCGGTGGGTGTCACGACGACCAGTGAGTCACATGTGCCACGTAACATCATCGCGGAGATCGGACATCCGGAGCGGATCTTTCCGATCGGTCGACTCGACAAGGACTCCTCCGGCCTTATTCTTCTCACGAACGATGGGGACATCGTGAATGAGATTCTACGGTCTGAGCACGGACATGAACGGGAATACGAGGTGTCAGTCGATCATCCCTTCGATCAGACCTTCATTGATCATATGGCTCAAGGGGTCGTCATTCTCCAGCGTCCGACCAAACCTTGTCAGGTTGAACGACTCGGTCCCGCACGGTTCCGTATCATTCTTACCGAAGGACGCAATCGACAGATTCGGCGCATGTGTCAAGTTTTAGGGTATCGGGTAATCACACTGCATCGTGTGCGGATCATGCAAGTGACACTTGAAGGGTTGGTCCCCGGATCGTGGAAACCGCTCACTGGAGTGGAACGCGTACAGCTCTTCCAGGCAGTTGGACGAGGCGGTAGTCGGAATGATTCACGATAGGGTGACCCAGAAGCGCACTGCACTCAATCCCATCATGGCCATTCCACCGACGTGCACCTCCATTGACAATCACGCCGTCGGAACTCACACTTAGCCTGCGCATTCTTCACGGAGAACATATCCAGTATGGTCTACACATGGTGGAGCCCTCAGCTCAATGCTCTGCTTGGTAGCCTCGTTGTGGCAACAGGTGCCTGGTTGGCGTGGGACTCGTTCTCACTCTGGGAAGTTTCTCTCGTCGCAGCCGGTGTCGCTGGATTTCTCATCTGGCAGGGACGCACGATCGGACTGGTCTGGGCCTGGGCTACCCTGTTGCTTGGGGTGGAGAGTCTTGCCTGGCCCATCATCACGATGGTTCAGATCAGCTCGATCACGACGGAGCCGAACGACGAACAAATGGGGACGATTCTCTCAGCCGTTCTGATGGGACTCGTCTCAGCGGTCTTTTGGGTCACGTTTTCCTACGGACTCTTCAAGCGAACCGGTCAATCCATCACCGCATCATCGGCCGTGGAGACCGACAGCCCTACATCCATAGCCGGATCAGAACGTTCTCGCGGGAATAAGTAACTCCTACCACATCTCAATCGGATCGACATCGATATCGAACTTGATCGCTCTGCGTTGATAGGTTCGTTCCATGTCCTTGACCGTAGTCCGCACCGCTTCGAGTCCCCTTTCCCGTTTGAGCGATTTCACGAGAATTTGCCATCGATGCCGTCCCCGGAGTTTCGGAACTGGAGAAGGAACTGGCCCCATCACAGTAAGATGGTCTGGCCGACCGACACCCATCTCTCTAGTCACGGAGGGTGAAGAAGAGGCGATGAGTTGAGTAACCCAGGCCGTAGCAGCATCACGAACCATGTTCTCGTTGGTCCCCGATACTAGGAGGCCAATTAGATGGACTGTAGGTGGGTATCCCAATGCTGTTCTATGAGACAGTTCCTCTGATATGAAGAGAGATTCATCGTTCAGAGCTATCGCCTGAATTGCATGGTGTGATGGCAGATAAGTCTGTATGAGCACCTGACCACCAACGCTTTGCGAACCGGCGAGACTGACCGCATCAACGAGCGTATGATATGTACGTTCGGCAGATCGGAAATCAGGCACGCTGAGCCCCGCGTCTGCCTGCACAACCCCAACGAGTCCCATCGTCGGGAGAGGTCCATGCCGCAGCAGCAGCTGCGTCCCGACGATGATGTCCCACGCTCCTTGCTCGATCTGCTGCCAGAGAGCGACGGCCTGGGTCCGCCGTCGCATGGTATCTCCGTCAATCCGAATAACTGCCGCGTGGGGAAACAATTTCTTCGCATCCTCTTCCACCCGCTCTGTGCCCTCCCCGATCAACTGCATGCGAGGACCGGAACAGAAGACACAAGTCTCGGGCATGGGCACACTATCCCCGCAGTAGGAACAGCGCAAGCGACCAGCTTGCCGAGAGTACATCAGTGCCACACAACAGGTAAGACAGCGGGGAACTTGGCCACAATCACGACAGATGAGGGCACCGGCGTAGCCCTTTCGGTTGAGAAACAACAGCACGCCGGCTCGGCGGTCAATTGCCTGCTCGATGGCCCGAACGAGCGGCTGACTGAGGGTCGTGCCGCGACTGTGCCCGCGTAAATCAACAACCTGAACGCTCGGTTGCGCATCAAACGTCCTAGACTTGCAGACAACGATTCCTCGCTGTTCCACCGCTGCTACCCTGGTCTCAAGGGAGGGATGAGCCGAACTTAGGACCAGCACCGTCTGGTTATTCCGTGCCCTCAACCAAGCCACTTCCCGTGCATGATAGCGCGGTTCTTGTGCTTCTTTGAGCGCTGTATCTTCCTCTCCCTCGATCCAAATCATTCCGATCGCTGTCATCGGGAGGAAGATGGCCGACCGAGTCCCCACGACCACGCGAACGACCTGTCGATGAATCTGATTCCACGTCTCGGCTTTCACCTGTTCCGAGAGACCGCCATGAAAACAGACCGGGAAGATGCCTGCCTCATCATCACGGAGTAAGCCTGCAATCCATTGGGCCCGTTCTGCTTCGCCAACGATGACGAGGACCGTCTCTTTGCGGTCGAGCACCAGGAGAACGGCCTTCCGCAACAGCTCCAACCGATCAACCCAGGGAGCCTGGACCAGAACCCGAGCAGGTTCTTGACCCCTCAGTTTCTCGAACAGTGGTTCTGCCCAAGATTGTGCCGGATCAGAAGTGAGCGGCGCTGTGATGCCGGAATTACCCTGGTTTGCCGGTCTGAATGATCGGGTAAGAGGCATCGTGAAGGCAGACGGCATGTCCTGGGTTTCCACTACCCATCCACGAGTCTTCAGATCCTGCAACAGGGCGTCTGTGCCAGGACTGCTAGACGACCGGCGAAGTCCTGATGGTTTTTTCCCAAGACGTGTGAGAAGTGCTCGTGCTGTTGCTGAGCAGGGTTCGCGCGTCGCGAGTGCGGCTCGTCCTTGTTCCGTCAGTTCGTAATGACGGACATGTGTTCGTCGTGGAGGTGTAGGAGGTAACACCAACCTAAGACATTGTCCCCATGGAGCGGCATATTGGTCCGCAACCTGCCGGGAGAGCTGGAATAGGTTGGAGGACACATCTGTTTCATCCTCATCCGGGGCCAATGAGCAAATTTCCTTGAGGCGTGCCCGATCAAGCCCTTGTGGAAGATCGCGAGAGAGGGAGATCACAGCTCCCTGGAGGGTCGACCGTCCAAATGGCACGAGCACTCGCTGTCCAATCCGGAGTGTGGTTCGGAGCAACAATGGTACAACATAGGTGAACGGGCCGGCCAGATGACGTGGGACTATGACGTCGGCGAATAGGGCTTCACGCTCTGTGTGTGAAGTGGCTGCCTGCGTCGAAAACATGTGGCATTGTAGCAGTACCGGAAAAGAGGGAACAACGAGAGAGAAAGTACAGAAAAGTTTTGCGGGGAAACTGGGGAGGATTGACATGAAATCGTCAACCCTCCGCCAATACTCGATGAATTTACTGTGGTGGAACGACTGGAGCCGCGGGGATCTGATCCGATTTGCCCTGACCAACTGGCGGCACAATGACCCCCGGTGAAGGACTCTCGGGGACCGATGCGGGCTCTGCCTTGGATGGAGTCGTTGAAGCCACGGGAATCATTGTGTCAACTGCAGAGATTGGGGCACTGCTTTCCGTTGAGCTGAGACGGGACACGTTGTACTTGTTATCGCCGGTCTCAGTTGGTTTCGTCGTCGGCCCAGGCTGTTCAGTGGCCGATTCGTCTGGATAGAGCACAATATCCACGCGACGGTTCTTCTGTCGGCCCATTTCCGTCGCATTGCTGGCCAGCGGCTTCGTATCGCCATAGCCGATGGAGGACAGTTTCACCGAATCGATCCCGCCTTTCTCGGTCAAGTAGCGGAGGACACCCCCGGCCCGAGCTTTCGACAAGTCCCAATTCGTCTGGTAGATCGACTTGAGCGAGGGGCCGATTTCCATGTTGTCCGCATGGCCCTCGACTCGAATTAACCGATCGCCGGCCGTGGATTTGAGATATGCAATCAGTGCGTCGAGGACCTGATAGCCCTCGGACGTGATTGTGGCTTCGCCCGATTCAAATCGAAGTTGCTTCATCAGATCACTGAGCGTGATCCTGGCTTCGCTGGCAGCGTTCTGGACCTCGAACTTGCTTGGAGAAGTAGACGCGGACGTAGCCGCCGGAGACATGTCCTGAGGCTGCTGGAGTGATTGGGAGATCGGCATGACCTCCAGAGCATGTCCCTTCATCCTAAAACGATCACCCTTCAGAATGCGGGAGATCGACTTTGTGATCAGCGCAGTGGCAGTTCGATCTTCTATAGAAAGGATTTTCAATTCTCCTACTAACCGCGGAGGAAGGCTCCCTCCAGTCCGGACCACGTCCATACGATCTCCTGGCCTGATCCCATCTTCCCTGCCACGGTCCAGATAGACGACATTTCTTTGCGCCACAACGTTCATTATTCCCATGTTGGACTGGAGATCCACGACCCGTCCTTCCACTTCACCGACGGAAGGGTGGTCAGCCGCTGCTTCTTCGCCAGTCGGGAGGACAAACTTCATCACCGGGTCACCCGGCGATACTGTTGCGTAAGAGCGTAAGATCTGAACCGTGGTAAGGTCCTTGTCAATTTGATTCACTTGAACCACTGCGAGTCGATTAACCAAATAACCCATGTATTGACCGGTGATCGGATGAAATACCTTGCGCGGTCGTTTGTAGATGGTGAAAAGATCTCCAAGTGCGACATCGCCGGGATTCTTCAGTCGAAGGTAGAGTACATCACGGCCACCCAGTATGTTGTGATGCCCGGTCGTCTGATTGTCGCCGGTTATCGCGTTCACAAACCCTTCCTGCGGAGTCGATTGCTGGATTGAACCGGACGAATAGGTCAAAGCTGGTTCTCCGTATCGGATCGTCTTTAAGTCATCTGCTGCCCAGGAAAGGGAAGAAACGAACGGCATGGCCAAGATCCAGACCATCGAGGAGATCACATACCTTATTGAATAGTTAGCCATGGTGGTTGTCCTTCATATCATTTAAGATAAGGCGAGTAGTGCTGTCAGAACCATAGCAAATAGTCTCCTAGTGTCAAGAATATTAAGGCTTTGTCCATGTTGACCGGTGAATTCATCTGATGCTAACTTTAAAAAAAGTCAGATTCACAAATTCGTGGGCACATCGTGGCATCTGAACAGCCTCCCATCCATGACAATCAACGCCGAGGTCATCCTCGTATCGACACCCAGATTCACCGACGCAAGAAAGCCAAGGCCTTCTCGGCCCTGGAACCTGAATGGGATCACATGGGCCAAATGCCACCCCACCATCTACGCATGCCGCCAGGTCTTATGGCACCCACCCCTCCCAAAACACAAAAAGTCCCTAAAAATACAGCACTTCAGCCAGATAAAAGGATTAAGTGACTCAAACAAAATTGTGCTGGGTGAATGTTCGGCTGAGCCGCCGGTTGCAGAACCCCGCAACACTCTGACGTTTTCACTCTTGCCGGCGATGCTTCTTCGCATAACAAGGACTAGGACTTTTGGGTCGATCTTGCAGGTCCTTTGTACGCTTGCTATCCCTGTGATCCAAGGCTAAGATCCAGCTCTCTTTACTTTATATCTCAAGGTGTTGAAAGGTCAGCCCATGAGCGGTTTTGAGCTACTCTCTGAATACCTGACCCAGTACTTCCCGATTCTGTTCTTTGTTGTTGTGGCGTTGTTCTTCGGCGTGTGGTCGCTGGTCGTCAGTTATCTGGTTCAACCGAAATATCCAGAGGCAGAGAAGCTGACTAGCTATGAGTGCGGATCGGAGCCATTCTCGGATGCTCGAATGCCTTTTCCGGTTCGGTATTACATTTTTGCCATGCTCTTTGTTATTTTCGATATCGAGGTCATTTTTTTATATCCTTGGGCGGTTGTCTTTACCAAGATCGAGCTGATCGGGTTGATTGAAATGCTGGTGTTCATTGGGTTGTTTATAGTCGCTTACGTCTATGCTTGGTGCAAGGGAGCCCTGGAATGGGACTGATTCAAATTGGTCGGCACGATAAAGACGGTGCACCCGATGTTGTCACCACGACAGTGGAAAAAGCCGTCAATTGGGCCCGCAAGGGGTCACTGTGGCCCATGACGTTCGGCTTAGCCTGTTGTGCGATTGAAATGATCGCTGCAGTCTCCTCACGGTATGATCTGGACCGCTACGGTGCAGGAGTCTTCCGGGCTTCACCGCGCCATTCTGATTTGATGCTCGTGGCTGGTACAGTCTGCAGACGGATGGCTCCTGTCATTCGAAAACTTTATGATCAGATGCCTGAGCCGAAATATGTCATAGCCATGGGATCTTGTGCGACGTCAGGGAACATCTATGACAGTTATAGCGTCGTGCAAGGTGTCGATCGGTTTGTACCGGTTGACATCTATGTGCCGGGCTGTCCTCCAACGCCGGAGGCACTCTTTGACGGGATTCTCAAGCTGCAGGAGCGAATCATGCTGAAGCGCGTGTTCCTGAAACAACCGGAGCAAGTCAAGCCTGGTCCTAAAGTATAGGTCTGATACGATGTCCTTGCAACAATTGGCCAGCCGACTCAAAGAGAATTTTTCTAACGGATTTGTACAAGCCATCGAATGGCGTGGGGATCTCGCAGTAACTGTGACGCGAGACCGACTCCATGAAATTGCACAATTCCTTCACGATGACCCGGCCATGAACTTTGACTACATCGTGCATGTGAGTTCTGTCGACTGGCCCGACGACGAAGAACGGTTTGAAGTCGTGTACGAGTTCTACTCCATCAGGAAGCACCACCGTATCCGGCTCAAGACCAGGGTGCCGGAGTCGGATTGTATCGTGGATTCTCTGACGGATCTTTGGAAGGGCGCGGACTTCATGGAGCGTGAAGTGTACGACATGATGGGAATCCGCTTCCGTAACCATCCGGATCTCCGCCGGATCCTCCTGCCGGACGATTACACAGAAGGCTATCCATTGCGAAAAGATTTTCCGCTCCGTGGAAAGGGCTGGCGCGATACATTCGAGTTCCTGGATGAAACGGTTCGATAGGACTGCTGATGGCTATTGAAGATCAAAGAACAACTGTCTACAAAATCGATCCGGCCCATCCGGAAAGTGAGACCCTCCCGACGTTACGTACGGAGGAGCTTCTGCTCAATATGGGTCCCCAACACCCGGCCACCCATGGAGTGCTGAAAGTGATCCTCGAGTTGGAGGGAGAACGTCTCGTCAAATCTACTCCCGTATTGGGCTATCTGCACCGGGGAGTAGAGAAGCTGGCGGAAGACGGCACCTATCACCAATTTATTCCCCATACCGATCGGCTCGACTATGTCTGCGCAATGTACAATAATTTTGCGTATTGTCGCGCAGTCGAAAAACTCCTGAATATTACCGTGCCTGACCGCGCAGAATATTTGCGCACGATCGTGGCGGAGGTCCAGCGGATTATCGGCCATCAGTTCTGGCTCGGTACCCAGGCTCTCGATATCGGAGCTATGGGCGTTTTTTTCTATTGCTTTCGAGATCGGGAAATTCTGATGGATTGGTTTGACGAGCTCTGCGGCGCACGCCTCACGACCAGTTGGTATCGCATTGGCGGCGTCGAGCGGGACTTCACGCCTTCGTTATTCGAGAAGCTGAAGCAGTTCCTGGATTACTTTCCGCCCAAAATCGACGAGTACGTCGTCTTTCTGGAGAAGAATCGGATTTGGATCGGGCGGACCAAGGGAGTGGCTATCATCTCAGCAGAAGACGCTGTAAGTTTCGGTCTGAGTGGACCGACGCTCCGCGGCTCAGGTGTCGACTACGACCTTCGGAAGGCCGAGCCGTATTCGGCCTATTCGAAATGCGAATTCAGTGTGCCGCTCGGCAAGAACGGTGATACGTACGACCGGTATTGGATTCGAGTTCAGGAACTCTATGAGAGCGTAAAAATTATCAGACAATGCCTGGAACAGATGCAGGACGGCCCCATTATGGCTGATGTACCCAGCGTCACGTTTCCGCCGAAGCAACGGGTCTTTACGAATCTGGAGTCCATGATCCAACAATTCAAGCTCTACTCGCAGGGCTTCGACGCCCCTCCGGGCGAGATCTATTGCGGGACCGAAGCGCACAAAGGAGAATTAGGATTCTACATTGTGAGTACGGGCGGCGGGAAACCCTACCGCTTGAAGATTCGTGCCCCCTCGTTTATTCACATGGGTGCATTCGACCATATGTCCAGAGGGTATATGATTTCCGATGCAGTCACGATTTTCGGAACCTATGACATTGTGATGGGGGAGTGCGACAGATAGATGTGAAATGAGGGATCTGAAACGTAAAAGATTAGTGCGGGCGATGACATCTCGCGCTTTTCGTTTCACTGTTTGCGGGGAAGAAATATGGGTTTAAAGCCAGCTACCAATCCTGATGTGGAAGCAGTCGCGATCGAACTGTCGATCGATGGGAAAACTGTCACGGCAAAGAACGGCGTCTCGCTCTACGACGTCATCTCGAGCACGGGTAAAATCATTCCGGCCATGTGCTACCACTATACCTTCGATCCATTCGGCTCCTGCGGCATGTGTTTGGTCATGCAAGAAGGTAAGAAAGCACCTATCCGTTCTTGCTCCGCCAAAGCGACGGCCGGCATGATCATTAGAACCGAGGGGGACGATCTCTTCCAAGCCCGGAAGAAGGCAGTCGAAAAACACCTTTCGGTCCACCCGCTCGACTGCCCGGTCTGCGACGCCGACGGTCATTGCGAACTGCAAGACACGGCCTTCCAGCATGGGGTCACGAACCTGGCCAACGCGAAGCAGAAGTTTATTCCGGAAGATACGCGCAGTCCTGTACTCGACTTTAATATGAACCGGTGCATCGCATGCGCTGAATGCATCAACGTGTGTAAGGACGTGTTGATGATCGACGCGCTTCAGTTCATGAAGAAGGGCGGATTCAATCAAGTCGTGCCGAAGGGAGATCTTGCACTGTCCTGCGAGTTCTGTGGGGACTGCCTTGCCGTCTGCCCAGTCGGCGCCATCACGAATAAGTTCTCTAAGTATCTCTATAAGCCGTGGCAAATGAAGAAAACCACGACAACATGCAACTACTGCGGGGATGGTTGCCAGATGTATCTTGAGACCAAGGATAACGAGGTTGTCCGTGTGACATCGCCACTGTCCTGGAAGAACAAGTGGGGCGACCGAGCTGACACGGCCAAGGGGCATGGCGGGATCTGTGTGCGAGGGCGCTTTGGGTTCGAATACATCGATAGTGACGCACGTTTGAAGCAGCCACTCCTTCGCAAGGGCAATCAGCTCGTCGAAACCCCCTGGCTGGAAACCATGCATCAGGTGGTTGATCGGTTCTCCGACATCCAACGCAAGCACGGACCCGACGCAATTGCGGGCCTGATCACAGCCCGCTGCACCAACGAAGAGCTCTATCTTTTCCAAAAACTCATGCGAGCCGGGTTCCGGTCCAACCAGCTGGACAGCAGCGCGCGCTACGGTCATCTCAATTTTGTGCATGCTTCTCGACACGCCTTAGAGATCGGGCGGAGTCCGAATGACTGGGAAGACCTGACGAAAGCGAAGGCTGTGATCCTCATTGGCTCCAATATCACGGAGACCAACCCGCTCACTGCCATTCGCATCAAAGAAGCGATTCGCGTCTATAGAGCCCAAGTGATGGTCATCGATTCCGCTATCACGAACATGGCCAAGCTTGCATCCCATCCGGTCCTGATCAAACCAGGTACGGAAGGACTTGTGATCGATGGACTTGTGAAGGCCACCCTGGAGCTGGATTTAATCGACGAGGGCAGTGTCAAGAAGCACCCCAAAGCTTTCGACGCCCTGAAGGCTGCCGTGGCCCACGTGTCGTTGGAGCAGGTGGCTGCACAGACAGGGATGTCGGTAGAATCGTTGAAAGACATCGCAGCAATCTTTGCCGAAGCACCCCGTTCCATTATCCTCTGTGCAGAAGGCATCGTTCGCCGCACTGACGGGTATCAGAACGTTTTGAAACTGATTGATCTTGCGTGGGTCACGGGTAAGTTGGGTCAACCAGGTTGCGGGGTGAATACGCTAACAGAAGAGCCGAACGAGCAGGGCGCCGTGGACATGGGGGTCGCACCTGAATTCCTTCCTGGCCAAGCCCTGTTTAACGATCAGGCGGCACGCGACCGTGTTGCCAAGGCGTGGGACGTCACGCTTCCTGCAGCTGGGTCTGGCGCGAACCTCGTTGAGATTCTCAAACGCTGCAGGAACGGCCAAATTCGCGCCCTCT
>DATDFW010000432.1:0-3948 GCA_036522375.1 Nitrospiraceae bacterium | reverse complement strand
ATAGATACCTCCTTGTACCCGATTGTGGGCCATGGCTACGGTCCATAACACGGGGCACTGCCCACCTGGTAACGCATTCGTCATGCCAGTCGAAAGACTATGAAAATAAAGAAAGGATTAATCAGAAGTGCATTGCAAATTGTTGGCAAGTGACAAATATCGTACGCAGCCACCATGAAGCTTGCTGGAGTTGATTTTGGAAAAGACTAGATCTTTTACGTAGCAACGTCTTGGGGCTCTGTCCCTAGCACTGCAACCTCTAGCAGATTTGCCCCCTGCTCCTGCCACAGGATATTTAAGGCGATTATCCTCAATTCGACACCAAGTCGAAGGGCTTGGAAACATGAGATGGTTGTTATGTTGCGTCATTGCCGTCGCGATCGTTGCCAATCATGTCAATGTCGCTTCTTGTGTCCTGAGGTAAATCTTCGGCGAGACTCTTAGTCAGCGGAACATCGCCCAGTTTCGTCGGCAGAATCGTCCGCATCCGAGACCCGGCAACTGAACCAGGCGGCCCCCACACCCAATAAGAAAAGCATGAACCCGATACCGATCACGCTGGTAGATTCGTTGAACCTTTCCGTCATCCATCCAAAAAAAGTCATGCCGGCCATCGAAGTTGCGGTGGCGATTGCTGTGTAGATTGCCATGACGCGTCCCACCATGTCGGCTGGCGAGATTTCCTGGATCAATCCCCATGCGATGGGGGTCCATGCTCCGAACCCCATTCCTATAATAGCAACGAGCAGCGTCGCCATCGTGCGGTCGTGCGTCCATACGAGCCCGCAGAGCGCGAGGCTTGCGATCACACTGGAGACCGACACCACCTGGATGCGCGTGCGGGTGTTCCATGTCGTCATGGATACGAGACTAAGCGATGACAAGAGCAAGCCCACCCCAAGCCAGGACCAAAGATAGCCGACCTCCACTGGGCCCAACGCCAGCATCTTGTGCCCGAAGACCGGAAACAGGGTCGTGAAGGCTCCGGTCCCGAAGGTATAGACGGATGCCATCAGAATGAGCATCAGGATGGTCCGCTGCCCGATTAGGGAATACCGGATTCCCTCCGTCAGATCGCGAAGCGTCGCTGCGACCCGGTTGCTCTGTTGGTACGACGTTACGCTGCGAGGTAATCGGATCGCCACAAGGCACAGGGCCGATGCCAGATAGGTCAGCGCATTGACGCAAAGGACGTACTGCGATCCTGAAAAGGCGATGCCGAGGCCGCTGAGCGCGGGGCCGATGATGATGCCGATGCTGGTGGTACTCTGGAGCAATGCGTTGGCTGCGGTGAACCGGGGCCGGTCGATCAGGAAGGGGACGGATGCAGACAGTGTTGGCACGAACATGGCCGTGGCGACGCCATAAAGGAACACGAGGACATAGAGCACCTCGACCGTAAACACTTCCATCGACAGCCCGCAGGGAATCACCCCGATCAAGATCGCCCGCGCCACGTCGCTGCCGATGAGAATGGCTTTCTTGGGCAGCCGATCGACCAACACGCCGATGAGCGGCCCGAGCACGATAGGGGGGAATGTTTGGAGTAAGCCGATGATGCTGGTTTTCAGCGCAGATCCCGTCACGGCATATACGAACCAGAGCAGCGCCAGCCGGCTCACGCCGTCGGCCACTTGCGAGAGGACCTGACTCCACCAGATCAGGCTGAAATCACGCGTGAGCAGCCATCGCTTCTCGTCGATGGAAGGATGGGTAGAAGCCGGACCAGATTCGAAGCGTATCTTCCCGATGGCAATGTGGTCTTGTCTGAGCTCTACCAAGGTGTTCTCCTGGAAGCGTCAATGCGCGCGACGTTGACGGCTTCGCTAGGTGGCTGCGATCGGCAGAGGCACGGATTGGCGAGAGAAATAGGTGATCACACCAGCCGTCAGCAGGAGCACGAGTCCGAGGGCGATGAGGCTTTCCGCCGGTCCGATCGATTCCGCCACCCAACCGAATCCCGACATGCCCACCATGGCCGCTGCCATCGAACCGGTACTGAAGGTCGTGAGCACTCGACCCATGAGATGCGAGGGTGTGATTTCTTGTAATAGCGCCCACACTACGGGATTGAGGACGGCTCCCCCCGCTCCCACGATAATCAATAAACCGGCCGCAATCATTGGGGACTCCAGCAGACTGAGGGTGCAGACTGCGACGCCGCCCATGGTCGTACCGCCGACGAGGATGTGCAAGCGGCTCGTCACATCGTTTTTGGGACGCAAGGCCAGCCACGAAGAGGCGGTCAGCATTCCGATCCCCAGGGCCGACCAGAGCCAGCCGAGTTGGACCGGTCCCACGTGCAACAGTTCCTTCGCATATACGGGTAGCACGAAGACCAAGGCGCTGGCTCCAAGATTGTACAGGGTAGAGATGATCACCAATAAAAAAACCGTCGAGCGAGCGCGGAACACGAACCGGAATCCCACGGAGAGATCGCTCAGGACCGATCCCGCCGGCGTTGACACCTTCGCAGTCTGCAGCAGGTTCTCGTAGCAGTGAATCGGGATGAGACACAGTGCCGAGACGAGGAAGGTTGCCGCATTCACGTATAGGACATGCTGCGCTCCGATCAGGGCGATCAGGATCCCGCTCATGGCTGGCCCTAAGAGGATGCCAATGTTGTTCGTGCCTTGAATGAGTGCATTGGCCGAGACGAGTTCGCATCGTTTGACCAGCAAGGGCACCGCGGAGACCAGTGCCGGACCGAATACCGTGGAGACCATCGAAGTCAAGAAGATTAACAGGAAGAGACCTTCGAGGCTGAGGAGGTCCAGGCCGTATAGACATGGGATGAGTAAGGTCAATAAGGTGCGAATCAGATCCACCCACACCATCACCTGTTTCTTCGGGAGGCGATCGAGATATACACCGATGAGCGGCCCGAATATCAACGGCGGAAGGGTCTGTAACAGGCCCACCGTTGCCAGCATTAATGCCGAGTCGGTGAGCTCATACACGAACCAGAGCAATGCGACCTTGTTGAGTCCCTCACCGACTTGCGAGGTTACCTGCCCCCACCAGAGCAATCCGAAGTCTCTGGTCTTGACTAACCGCCACCTTCGGCCATTTCTGTCCTCTGATTCGGAGAACCGGGTGGGCTGCTCGGGTTTTTGGGTGTCACTCTGACGGAGCATTTCAACTCCAAGAGCTTCTGAGTGATGCTGACCCGGTGCAAAGTGTAGACCAGATGGGGTGGGATCGGTGATCCAAGGGAGAAATAAGAAATCATTGAGTTTCTTAGAGAGCGGCCCAACGTTTTGCAGGGACGAAGAAGCAATCGGGACATTTGATCCTCAGCCATAAGACAAACTGTCCGTCTGGGATCGGTTTCAGCCGATTGTGAGAGACAACGCTAAGGCATGGCATGAGGATGGTCTTGCTGGATGGCTTGAAGGTAGGTTCTTCGGTGGGACTCTCAATCAGCGGGCAGTAGGTTTGCCCGTGCGCATTCCAGCGTGTTCTCGTCGTAGTCTCAGGCAAGGGCGGACCGGACTACCACCTACGAGGTGCACTGCCCGTTCCAGTTTCACTGTCATTCTCGACGCGTATTTCTCGACGGTACGCCGAAGATGGGCTTTGCCCTGGGTTTCCTCCGTGACCTGTGCATTGGCTCTCCTCTTCCAGTGTGAGAGCCAACTTTGTGTGTTCCGACATTCAATGCGAAACAGAGATCGATCACTGGCCAGAATAGTCTTCGGACTGAGAACGAAGTTAGGCGCCTAGTCAGCAGGTTTGAATGAAATAATTGCTGATGGCTATGGTCTTCACCGAGTAGTAAATTGTCTGCTTGATAAGTGGGTAGGGATTGTCAAATCGACCAAGCAGTCAATGAGGTTGAGTCAAACGGAAGATGCTTGATCATATCTTGCCATCGTACGGAACTGTTGATACAACTTCCTGGCAGAGGCTGATGAATTCATAAAGTTGCGAAAGCTGGCATCATGG
>DATDFW010000431.1:0-2350 GCA_036522375.1 Nitrospiraceae bacterium | reverse complement strand
GGATATGACGCCCGTCACGATTCAACGTGGTCTGGACGAGATTGCGAATACAGTCCTCATCATCGACGACGAGAATCTTGGTCTTAGTTGGTGGCGCAGCCATGCTTCTTCCTCCGTCCAAGTTCGTTCCAGATGGCTATCCATGAGGGCATCAATCAGGCGATGGCGCTCGTTAATCACCGTTCGGCCGGTGCTCACGCCCGTGTTCGTGCTAAGCCGCTCGCGCTCTAGGATTCAGCTTTGACCCCGCCAGCATCTCATGTACCTTGTGTGACAATGTCTGTGGAGTGAATGGCTTCTGCAGAATGGCGGGTCCGGACTCCCATGCAGCCGCGGAAGAGAGGTCTCTATCCGTATAACCGGACATATAAAGCACTTTCGTGGCCGGTTGAATGGCTAGGATGCGCTCTGCCAATGCGGGGCCGTTCATCCCCGGCATGACGACATCGGTCAACAGCAGGTGGATCGACCTTCCCCCCTGTTCGGCCATACGCAGCGCATCTGAGACATTCCTCGCAGCGAGGACCGTATATCCGTTTCGTTCCAGAATCACCTGAGCAAGCGAACGCACCATTTCCTCATCCTCCACCAGCAAAATAGTTTCCGAACCGCGGAGTGCCTCATTGGGAGAAGAAATTGATTCCAGCAGTTCAGCTTCCCCTTCCACGCGTGGGAGATAAATTTTGAATGTGGTTCCTTTGCCCAGGGTACTAAGGACTTCAATCTTGCCGCCGCTCTGTTCGACAATCCCATAGACTGTTGCTAAGCCCAATCCGGTGCCTTTACCCGGTCCTTTCGTGGTGAAGAATGGTTCGAAAATATGGGCTTGCGTGTCTACATCCATTCCGCAGCCGGTGTCGCTCATGGCCATCATGACGTACGAGCCAGGTTTAATTGACGGATGTGTGCCAGTAGCAGCGCCATCCAGTTCGACGTTCATGGTTTCGATATTCATCTCTCCGCCGCCGGGCATAGCATCTCGTGCATTCACGGCCAGGTTTATGATGATCTGTTCCATCTGCCCGGCATCGATTTTCACACGCCCGAGTGCGGGATAGGGGCAGAGCACCAACGCGATGTCTTCGCCGATCAGCCGGCGAAGCAGTTTCACAATATTGGACACCACCTCATTTAAATCCATGATTTTCGGCTGCAAGACCTGTCTACGACTGAAGGCGAGTAATTGGCGGGTCAGCAGCGCTGCGCGATAGCCGGCCTCCTTGATCTGGTCAAGCCCATTCCGTGCAAAGGTGTTGTCGAATCCCATCTCTCCTAACAACATATCGCTGTAACTGTTGATGACGGTCAGGAGGTTGTTGAAGTCATGCGCGATTCCCCCGGCTAGTTGTCCGATGCCCTCCATTTTCTGGGCTTGGCGCAATTGCGCTTCGCTCGCGCGCAGAGCTCTCTCCGCCTGTTTGCGTTCGACCGCATAACGGGCGGCACGGGTGAGCAGGTAGCTGTCTAATCGCCCTTTGACCAGGTAATCCTGGGCTCCTCTGCGCAAAGCCTGACCCGCCAATGCTTCGTCGTCGAGCCCCGTCAGTACAATGATCGGCACGTCCTGCGCATGGGCCTGAGCCCTATCGAACGTCTCCAGCCCGCACGCATCCGGCAGTGAGAGATCGAGTAACAACAGATCGATCGTTCCTGAGGCCAAGTGTGTCAACCCGCTGCTGAGGCGGTCGGCCCACTCCAGCTCGATACCGAGCTCCTGCTGCTCCGCCAGCACCTCTCGAATGAGAATGGCGTCGCCTTCGTTATCCTCGATGAGTAGCATACGCATTACAATATTCCTTGTTGGGTGGATGACTCATAAGCGGGGATTCGCGAGACTAGGGTCCAATAGATTTCAAACTGTTTGACGACGGCGCGGAACTGATCGAGATCCACAGGCTTGCGGATGTAGGAGGCCGCGCCATAGGCATAGGACAGCACGATGTCTTCTTCGCGGTCGCTCGTCGTCAGCATGATGACGGGCAGGGAACGCAACTGCGGATCACCCTTGAGCTCCTGCATCACCTCAAAGCCATTCTTCTTCGGCATGTTGATGTCCAGCAGGATAAGCCCGGGCTGCGGCACGTCTTTGTAGGGGCCTTCCCGGCGCAGATACATGAGGGCTTCTTCGCCATCCCGGACCGTATGCATGATGTGCGCCAGCTGGGCGTCGGCGAACGTCTCTTGCACGATGACGATATCGTCTTCGTTGTCGTCGACCAGGAGGATTGCCAACGGGTCCCGGTTCATGCGTGAGCCCTTTCTCCATCACTCACTGTTTTGAACGTGATAATGAATTCGGAGCCGCCCCCTTCGCGCGGCTGCACCCAGGCGCGTCCCCCATGTCGCTCGG
>DATDFW010000430.1:0-2997 GCA_036522375.1 Nitrospiraceae bacterium | reverse complement strand
CTCGACGGTTGAAATTGGGCATGCATCGGTTGACGCAGGCTGAGTATGACGCAATTATTCTAGGAGTCACGGCCTAGCAGGATGCTCGAATGGCCGTTCAGCAAGGCCGCAGCGAGGCGTACCATTTGGGTACGTTGAGATTCTGAACGATGCAAGAACGCCGCTGACGGACATTTTCAGCATCCTGTCTAGATTCGCTGACCTGTTATCAACTGATAAGCCTCATCGATGGTATCGACTTCTTTCACCGTCACATTGAGTTGAAATCCCAGCTCGATCAGGTTCCACCGCGCGTCATGAATCTGCCCACGTGGAACCAATACGGTGCGATAGCCTTCTCGCGCGGCAGCACGAATTTTATCCGGTATGCTGCCTACCGGACCGATCTGTCCTCCAGGTTCGATGGTTCCAGTCAGGGCAATGCCTCGCTGAATGTGCTCCCCCTTGAACAAGGCGATGAATCCTACGGCCATGGCTGCGCCGGCACTTGGTCCGTCGCTGCCTGTTGGTCGATAGGCGACTCCTCGCACGGAAACGGTCCCGCTATGCTGTACCGAGGGCGTGCGTTCAACGGCATAGGCAAAGGCCTGGGCCATGGCGCCTAAGTGGTCATTTCCCAGCCTTACGCCGGCGAGGAGCCATTGGAGTTGAATGGGATTCGGTTCTGGTTTCTTGTCCCACCACATCATCAGGAGTTCAAACACGCCAAGATTATTTTGCTGAATGGCGGCAAGGACCGGAAGTTCGATGATACTGTCCGCCGAGCCTGAAGCAGGTATTCCACAAAGGAGAGTGATGATCAATGTGCAGATAATGACAAAATGGTGTGGCATCGTGTGGCTCCCAAGCAGGAGAGTGGAGAAGTGCTATTGGAAGGTTAAGGCTAAGGTCGAGGCCAAGGCTGAGATGAAAAAACAAGACCTTCGCTCAACCATAACCTCAACCTACCTTGTCCGTTGTGATAGGTACTTTTTCAAAAGTGTAGCAAATCCGGTTGGGCTGTACAGCGAGTCGGCGGTTCTTGCCTTGCGTTGGGCCAGGGCATTTCGTATAAGGGCGTGGATGATGAATCGGATTGCTGCATGGATCATGGTGGGAGGACTGACGATTCTCTGGCTGCCGCGGGCTGCGGATGCAGCAGACTGTCAGATGGAGGCATCTGTCTCAGGGCCTGTGACAGCGTTGACACGTCATCTGGGTGCTGGCTGTTCGGAGCAAGAGCGAGAGGCACAAGCGGTGGACGCGACGCAGTTGCTGCAGGCATTCAAAGAGGGGAGGGGAATAGATCTTTCAGGGGTGGTCATTCGCGGCGATCTGGCTTTGGATATGTTGCCCATAGCTCCGTCGCCGCCCGAGCTCGATGGGATACAGGAATTGCAGAAGCGCGAAGCACGCGTGATTCCCGGTTCTATGATCATTGTCAATTCGGTGGTGCAAGGAGCGATCAGGCATGGCTCGACACAAGGGTTATTGGTGGTGAAGGGGCCTGTGACGTTCAGCGGGACCAGGTTTGAACAGCTGGTGGATCTCTCACGGACTGTATTCGTTCAGCCGGTGACGTTGTCGGGCGCGGTGTTCCTGCGGGAGAGCTATTTTGTGCAGGGACGTTTTCTACGTGATGTGTCTGCTCATCACACGACATTTGGGCCGCATACGAGATTTCACCGATCTGTCTTTCAGGGACCAGTGACGTTTCAGCAGTCGAGGTTCAACGGGCTGGTGGAGTTTTTGGAAGTGATCTTTGAGAAGGACGTCGATCTGTCGCGCACCTATTTCAAGTTGGGCACCGGGTTTTCCGGGAGCCGCTTTCAAGGCCTGGCGGATTTCAGTGACGCATCGTTTGATCGCGAAGGATATTTCACCTTTACCCTGTTCGATGGCGATGCAGATTTTCGCCGAACGATATTCCGATCAACAGCGGATTTTTCCAACGCGTCGTTTAAAGGTCAAGATGACTTTTCCAAGACCTCGTTCGCAAAGGGTCCACAGTTTACAGGAATGGCCAGATCGGCAACCGAAAAGGCCCCCACTGAGTCCCAAAATCAGATCACACAGTATGCGATTGGCCTCTCCATTCTGACGATTATTGCCCTGCTGATCGTCTATCTGATTCGGTCGCCGTGAATAGGACATCTCTATCGCTCACCACTACTAATAGATGGAGGCTTGCGCCACATCACCAAGTCTGGTATAAGTGCTGCCCGTGGATAACTCCCTCGACGCCACTGAACAAACCGAACTGCCCTATCAGGTCCGTATCCAGAACTTTGAAGGGCCCTTAGATCTCCTGCTCCATCTTATTCGAAAGAGCGAGATCAACATCTACGATATTCCCATCAATCTGATCGCTCAACAATACCTCAGCTACATCGAGGCGATGAGGGACCTGAATCTGACAGTCGCGGGGGAATTTCTCGTGATGGCCGCGACGTTACTTCAGATCAAATCCAAGATGCTCCTTCCGGCTGATGAGACGGTTGCTGATGAGGAAGACGGGCCCGATCCCCGCGAGGAATTGGTGCGGCGGTTGCTTGAATACAAGCAGTTCAAAGATGCGGCGCGTCAGTTGGACGAACACGAACGGTTGTGGCGGGAGATTTACAGCCGTCAACAGGGCTCAGTGTTGGAACTAGCACCGGGCGAGACGCTGCTGGAGCACGTTACCCTGTTCGATTTAGTAGATGCGTTGCAGGGAATTCTCGATCGTAATCCTGGCAAGTCGCTCATGGAGGTTGTGCCGGACAACTTGACGGTTCGGGAGCGGATGAACTCGATTTTAGAAAGGTTGGAAGGGCAGGAGTCGGTCAATTTTCTTGAGCTCTTCGAGCCGTCCTGCCACCGACTTGTTATCATTGTCACGTTCTTGGCGTTGCTGGAACTTATGCGGCTTCGAACGGCTCGGGTATTCCAGCCGGAACATTTTGGGCCGATTCTTGTATCGCGCAGCTTTTCACTCGTGCCGGACCCGGCCGAATGGGATGACGCTGAATGGAGAGG
>DATDFW010000429.1:0-3079 GCA_036522375.1 Nitrospiraceae bacterium | reverse complement strand
GGTTGTGAGTGTAACGAGAGGGCTGTATGCACGGAGGTGATTCGGCAAACCGTGCACAGCCTCATGGTTGAGGCCTTGCGGGCATCGAACTGGAGGCGTCACCCTAATGTCAGACACAATGCTTTGCCAATCCCACCTAGGAAAAATTTGTCTAAACCGAGTACTTGTTTCGTAAGGGCGAGAAACGTATCACTGAATCTGTTTGATTCATGTTGGATCAAATTCGATACGCGATATGAGTGGTCCAACAATTTCCTGTTGATCAAGACATCACTTCTCTGCAACCAGCCCCATGACCATCACCATGACTCCGACAAATACGACGATCGATACTCCGGCATAAAGGATGACATCCAACGATGTGATAGCCGTCATGGTGTTCCTCCTCCCGAACTGTTTTCATCCTGCACGGGGGAAAGCAAGGGCCATGCCGTTTGACGCTTCATTCCTGGCTCAGCAAAACTCATTGAAAGGGCAATAAAACCATCACTGGACACATACCATTGGCAAAGTCTGGATTGGATTAGATTCGATACGCCTAGTATCGGATATGATTCAGACGATTCCATACCCCGGACAATTTTCCATTTTCCCTTTTCGTTTTGCAGGGTCTTCAAACCCAAAATGTCTAAAATGTGCTGAACCCCAACCAATTCTTTCAAAAAATATCTCAAAAACTTGATTCTGGCGCATATATTGCTGGTAATTGCCACCAGTTTTTTACCTTGTTACTAAACCTTAGACCTCCAAACCTAATTTGGTCGCTTACAAGTTCTGGCACGAGAAAGTGGAGGCGGGATACCTGCGTGAGGCAGAAGTAACATTTTCTGTTTTCAATGCATTGAATGATCGGCACGAGGAACATCCGTTCGGCGATACCATTGGCAGCCTGGTCATGAGCTGGCTCACGGTGAGATTCTGAACGAAACCAGTGAAAGCAGAATCCGTGTTAAGGCCGAGCACAGGAGGATGATACATGAAGGTTCGTAACGGCAGGGAATTGACCCCTCGGGAACGCGACGTTCTTCAAGGTCTTTGGACCGGTCTTTCCAATAAAGAAATCGCGGCCAGCTATGGAATCAGTCACCGCACTATCCAACAGCATCGGCAGACTATGATGCGAAAATGGCGCGTGGACAACATCGCGGCACTGTTGGAACTCGGCGTGGCCCGTGGTGTGCTGAAGCCCCATGCGGTCAGTGTTTAGACAAAATCCAGAAGCCACGATGGGGGACTAACCTTGGGGAAGGGTCACAAATCTATGCAACAACGTAAAGAGAAGATAAATGCCGGGTTTGAATTTGTAGAAGCGCGATGAATCATCGGCTGTGCATTCTATTATCACGTTCAATTGTTGTTGCATTCTCAGCCCTAGCCACTGACCTCTCGGCCCCCGTCGTCTCATCGTGGAGTTTGATTTTTAAGGGATTCTTCTCTATCGTCGCGACGGGTCAAACAAATGATTCTGGAGAGTGCCGGTTTGCGTTGCTTCCCAAGGAGCAACCTGCTATCAACACACCTCTTTCCGGGTTCTATCTTTATTCTGTAAGACCATGAACACCGAAAGCGGTTCTTCACAGAATTCTTCCATCCTCATTGTGGACGATGAGCCAGATCTCTGTCTGGTTCTCGAAGATCTTCTTCGACATGTAGGTTATACGGTGCGCAGTGTGATGACGGGAACGGAGGCACTGCACGAAGCCAAACAGAGCTCGTATGGGGCGGTGATCTTGGATCTGGGGTTGCCGGATCTGAGCGGGCACGTGGTCCTTCGGAGATTGGAGGAAATGGACCCCCTCCTCCCCGTGATTGTCCTCACCGCATCGATACAAGAAAGTCATACCGTGGAAGCCCTCCGTCAAGGCGCCTTTGCCTATCTCACGAAACCCTACAACGGGGATGAGTTGCAAATTATCCTCCGTCGGGCCCTTGATGTCCGCAAGTTGATGCTCAAGATAGGCCGTGTCGAGCAGGTCCTCAATTCGAGAGATGCCCAATTACGACAGGTGGTTCACACGGCGCAGGATGGGATTGTGTTGGCGGATGGTGATGGCAAGATCATCTTATGGAACAGCATGGCCGAACGCCTCTTTGGCTATGCAGAGGGAGAGATTCTGGGCCAGCCGCTGGCTAGGATCATGCCAGCTGGGTACCGGGAGAGCCATCAGCGTGGTTTTGAACGGGTCAAGGCCACTGGAGTTACCCCCTTGGCCGGAAAAACGATCGAGGTTCATGGCTTAAGAAAAGACGGGAGCGAATTTCCCATAGAACTGTCCATCAGCACATGGAAATCCGGCGGACAGATGGTTAGTTGTGGCATTATTCGCGACATCACTCTGCGGAAGCGGACTGACGCGAAGCTACAGCAACAGCAGATTGAGCAACAGGTTCTATTGGATCTCATTCCCGCTATGGTGTGGTACAAGGATTCGCAGAATCGCATTCTGCGCGCCAACCGACGTGCCGCAGAATCCATCAACAAGACGGTGGCGGAGGTCGAAGGCCGATCCACCT
This sequence comes from Nitrospiraceae bacterium, assembly GCA_036522375.1. Classification (GTDB taxonomy): domain Bacteria; phylum Nitrospirota; class Nitrospiria; order Nitrospirales; family Nitrospiraceae; genus Palsa-1315. The sequence goes on along the minus strand of DATDFW010000429.1, from coordinate 565 downwards.
ACGACCTCTATCCTGAGGAAGCTGAGCAGTATCATCAGGACGACCTGGCCGTCATTACCTCCGGTCAGCCGAAACTGGGGATTGTGGAACTCTACGAAATAGCACCGGGGCACAAACGCTGGGTGCAGACGGACAAGGTGCCCTATCGTGATGCCCAGGGGAACGTGATCGGGGTCCTGGTGTTTGCTCAAGATATTACTGAACACAGGCAAGCGGACGTGGCGCTACGGGAGAGCGAACAGCAATACCGACTCCTGATGGAAGAGGCTTCGGACGGCATTGCCGTGCTGGATGCAGACGGGTATTTTAGGATGGCGAATTCAAAGATCTGCGCAATGTTTGGGTATACCAAAGAGGAATTACTCCAACTTCATGTGAAGGACACCTATATCCCCGGAGAAAGAGACCACGTTCAACAACGTCTGGATCAACTTCACGCGAGCAAGCCTCTGCGCTTTATACACGTGGGGCAGCGAAAAGATCGGACTGTCATGTCGATCGAAGTCAGTGTATCAAAGATGTCCGACGATCGCTGCCTGATTATTGTCCGAGACCTCACTCAATA
>DATDFW010000428.1:0-2200 GCA_036522375.1 Nitrospiraceae bacterium | reverse complement strand
GACGATGATACATGAATTGGTGCTTGCGACGCGCAATCGGCATAAAGGACAGGAGCTTCTGGCAATCTTAGGCGACCTTTGTCTCACGATTCGGACACTCGATGAATTTCCGGATGCTCCGGACGTGGTCGAAGATGGAGCCACCTGCGAGGCCAACGCCGTAAAGAAGGCGCGTGCCATCGCCGAATACACGGGCCTGCCGGCCGTCGCTGACGATACGGGGCTGGAAGTGGATGCGCTTGGTGGGCGGCCTGGTGTCTATGCAGCCCGTTATGCCGGCGAGGACGCGACCTACCAAGACAACTGCCATAAATTGCTGGAGGAGTTGAAGAGTGTGCCTCATGACCAACGAACCGCTCGCTTTCTCACCGTCGCAGCGATCGCATTGCCTTCAGGCGAAGTGCGGGTGGCACAGGGAATGTTGGATGGCGTGATTGCAGAGGAGGAAAGCGGGACGCTAGGATTCGGCTATGATCCTGTGTTCTTTATTCCGGAATTAGGAAAGACATTGGCTCAACTGTCGGCGGAGCAAAAGAATTTGATTAGCCATCGTGCCAAAGCGTTCATTCAGGCCAAAGACCTGTTACGAGGCATGGCATTCGAAATGCTTGAATCGGGGCGTAGCGCAGCCCGGTAGTGAGCCTGCTTGGGGAGTTCACTCGTCCCTTCATCCGTGGGATCGCCGCGTTTCCGGTTTCATAGGGTTCCGTCACGACGGTGGGCCAGAATGTTTTTCTTCTGGCGGTGGCAACGGCCCAGCCCATTCCGCATCGGACGCGTGTGGCATTCGGTGTGTCTCAAGATGCAGGTGCATGTCGGGCGAGACCCCCACTGCTCTCAATTCATTGTTCCATTCGACGAGTTCGATAACCTGCACCCGGTCGGTTGGCGACCGGTACCAATACCAGCCGGGCTTGCTCGGCTTCTCAGTCGTCCATGTCATGCTTCGATCTCCGCAGCCCTACTATCGTGGACGTTTGTTCTCCTACCCATCCAACAACTTGTAGATCACCTGCCCCAATCGGAGGCGCTCAGTCTCGGAGATTCGAAAAAAGGCCAATCCGAATGTATGGCCACTCACCCATTGCACGCTCGCTGCCTCGATCATGAGCGGCCATTCAATATCCGGCGCATAGATCCTCAACTCCAATGACACTCCTGCCTCGACGATCACAGGACTCTCAATGCGACAGCCGCCCGTCGAGAGGTCAAGCATGATGCCCGTCCCTTCCAGTGTCGAGGAACCCGAAAACGTGGTACGGAATTGCACCCGCAGGCGAGGTGTCGCCCGACGATCGGTCGTCTTCATATCCATGACCGACTGGCCTTCCACCTTTCCATCAATGAGGCGCTGCCCATAGGCGATTCCGTGGATATCGGCTTCATACTCACTGGCATACAGGCTCTCAACTGAAAATTGACGTGTGCGAACGCCCCGGCTATCTTCCACGGAGATGAAGATGTGCAGCCGCCATTTATCATCCTCTAGGTGTTGCGGCGTGGATTCAATCTTATACCCTTGATACTCGATGGTCTTGTCCATAGCGCAACTTTTCCCATTAAGAAGAGACGAGAAGACACGGGCCAAACTCGAAGGACCCTAGCTTGCCTCGAGTCTAACACACGAAATCGTGGAAGACTTTCAACTTCGGAAAATTCGCTGCACATGAACAAATTGGCTGGGTGGAGGTTTCACAGGTACAAGGGAAGGAAAGTTTCATGCAGGACCAGCCCTCGCTCAAGTCATGTCCCAGGGATTCTCCTAGTAACGCACTTTTCCGACAGGCGGTAAAGTAAAGCTGCTTCAGGGATGTGCAATGGCAAACACTGTGAATAACATCATGGAAACAGGATGTGAACACAGGAGAAACCATTGTGATGGCAAGGGCAAACACTGTGGGCAGCAGCATCATGGAAACACGTGATGTAATGCCAACACAGGAGAAACCATTGCAAACGACAAGGTACACCTGCGAATCCACCATGGAAACGTGGTGAAAAGCGGTAAACGCCTTGTGAAATCTGAAGCAGAAGGCTCGGTTCCGAAAGGGGTCGGGCCTTTTTATTGCCCACACAGTATCCATCTATTGATTGGTCAAAATAAATTCTGGCCCAATGTTTTAATATGTGTCGAGAGCACTTCGAAGCAATAGCAATAAATGGGGTTTGAGCGTAACGTCTGAGCAGCGAGGTGACGTAT
>DATDFW010000427.1:0-11273 GCA_036522375.1 Nitrospiraceae bacterium | reverse complement strand
AATAAGCCACTGAGGCGTCCCATCATCATACGAACGTTCTTCGATCCCTTCAGTATGCATCCAGCGGCCGCAGCCACAGGTCAGCATGGAGTTTCGTACCTCCCAGCCATCCGCATTCGGGTATTGGCGCTGTTGCTCATCCGATCTTGCCCGGGTATAGAAGGTAGAGCATTGTGTATGTCGTGCTTCCAGTCACAAACAGAATACAATAGATGGCCATCGTGAAACGTCCAAGCGCTCGATGGCGATGCCCTCCGTCAGGCCACAGACGCTGGATCGTCATTTCTACGGCGAATACAACCGCGACAATGGCGAGAAATCCGGCCCACACCACGAGCCGTCCCATCCGAAGACGATCCACGGCCATCAGATATAGCAAATACCCTGCTATCGGCAGGCAGATCATACCGAAGATCATCCCGATCTTTCCCCAGGTCGTCTGTAGGATTCGATCGCTCAGGATGCGTCGCCCTTGCTCGATCAACTGGGCTCGGAACCCGAGGACAATCATATAGACCGCCATGACCAACCCAACCACCACAAGTACGATATGAACAATGAGGATCGGGATGAACACATTATGATAGAGCGCCTCAGATCCTCCGAACCCCTCTTTTCCCTCAAAGGCCAACACACCCAATTGACGAAAGAGGTAGTAGCTGATGAAGAACGCCAACATCGCGATCATCCCGCCAAACATCATCCAGTGATGGGCATTGGCCCGATGTCTCCGCGCCTGAAACCAGCCGATGACGAAGAGCCCCGTAAAGAGCGTCGCCATGAGTTGACTGATATCCGCCCCTACTGTGGCGTGGGTCCCGAAAAATCCCGGCTCTCTCAGCCATTCAAACATGGATCTCCTCGTCGTCCATCTGTGGTCACTCGATGTGTTTCAAGAGAGACGCATCACGCAATTCCATCTTTCTTTACACCCTGCACGACCGCTGATGGTTCCAACTCTGTCACGTCTTCAAAGCCGGCTTCTTCCATCCACCGGACCGCATCTGCCGTCTTGTAGCAGCCTCCTCGTTCTGTGTTCACGAGAATGTGGACCGCAAACGCTGTGGTCCAGGCCGGACCGGTTCCCGCCTCATTTAAGAATCGATCCTTGATGACCAACCGGCCGCCGGGCGCCAAATGATCCCAGACCCGTTTCACCAAAACCGCATTGGTCGAAAAGTCCTGATAGTGCAGGATGTCGGACATCAGGGCGACGTCGTAGGGTCCTCCCAGCCCATCCTTGTTAAAATTTCCGGGGCGCAATGTAATCCTCGATTCCAAGCCTGCCTCTTTCACCGTTCGTTCCGTCAGTTGGAGCGTCGCAGGTAAATCGAACACCGTGGCAGTGAGCTCGGGATAGGCCTGACAGAGCGCAATCGCATTGGTTCCCGCTCCCCCTCCCAAATCCAGGAATCGAACCGGCCCACCCAGCTGTAGCCGCTTGGCAAAATCCGGCCCGCTCAGCTGTCCGATCCGGTGGAGCACCGCCAGCACGTTGCTGCCTAAATTGGGATCGGTTTCAAATACATGCCGGTGAACCGAACGTTGTCCCGTACGAATTGTCTGTTCCAACTTGCCCCAGTTATCCCATTCCGCGTCGTGAAGCAGAAGGAGATGTCCGACAAATTGAGGAGAATTGCGGACCAGATGGGTGGCCGAAATCGCTGAATTCTCATAGAAATCCCCATTCTTCTTCAGCAATCGCATCGCGACAAGGGCGTTCAAGAGCAGCCCCAGTGTCTCTCCATGGACGCCGAGACGACCGGCCACGTCATGGACGGTTTTCTGCTTCCCATCCAGAGCAGAAAACACATCCAGCCTGACGGCCGTGAGAAGAATTTTCGTCTCCCAGTAATATCCGAGCTGGAAGATTTCTGCGAGCGAGAGTTCCCGTGACACACCACTCCCTTCAAGCAAATAGCTTTGAAACTCGGCATCTTACCTAGATCGGAAACTGAAAGGCAAGGCGAGTGACTCAGCCCCGGTCCGCCACCATGGATTTGGACGGATAGCAGTTTAAAGCCCACGATTCTACTTCCATCTCCCGCGGTTTCACATATCCGTCTCGATTGTCGTCTCGTCGATTTTATGACGAGTATGTTGGCAAATTACTGCCCCTGATGAGCACATCAAACAGAAAGGGCAGCGGATTGCTCCGCTGCCCTTTCTGTACGGGAGTTATCCCGCCAATATGAATTGTCAGCTTACTTGATTTCCGCCTTGAGATTGGCAGTCCCGCCATCGGCCACATCAACATCAAACTCCACTTTCTTTCCCTTGGCGGCGAACGGATGCCAGGCCACTACCTTGTGCTTGCCGGCCGGCACATCCTTGATCTCGAATGAGCCATCCTCCTTTACAACCGCAAAGTGCGGACTCGACACAGGGAGGAAGAAACCCTGCATGAACTCGTGCTGATCGCACTGTAAACGATAGTAGCCATCCTTCTCGGCTCCACCACGAAATACAACCGGCTTGTCGAGCTTGTCACCCTTCTTGGCCAAACCGATGTTGAAACCGGTTGCCGAGCTGGTGCCCTTCACCACAAAGCTATGCGGATTGTGGAGCACACCTTGGACTGATTTGGGATCATCCGGGTCGGCGTCATGGTTCTCAACCTTGAAGGACTTATTGTTCACCACAACACCGGCAAACGGCATAAACTCGCAGAACTCTGCTACTACCTCAGTGCCCTGATACCCATCTATGAAGGCCTTATCTTCGACGTCAACGACGGCCACCACCGCATTCTTCAGGCCGCCATCCTTACCGACTTCGATGGTTTTCAAGAACCGCTTATCACCATCCATCAAGTCCTTATGTGGGTTCTGGGGACAAAACTTTGGGTTAGGGAACTTCGAGAACAAAAACTCCTTTTGCTCTGCCTTTCCCGCATAGGTCACCTTGCCGGCAATTGTTCCGCCGGCAAACGAGGTGAGAGGCGCCGCGACGAACGCGACGGCCGCCACGCCAAATACGATTGATAACGCACTCTTCATGTGACTACCTCCTTGTGATTAACGATAGGCCCTGATTCTGAGCTCCCATTCCCTTACTTCATCCATCCGCCCGATGAAAGAAAAATGGGAATGGCTTCCTCTATTGATGTGCTCGATCGACGACATGCTGGCGAGGCTGGCCCGGGACCGAGTATGTATATAAAATCCTACCGTATCCTGTCAATCTGAAACAAGAGGGTGAAAAGGCCATTCATTACCTACTTTCAGCACCTACTTTTTGAATGGCTCCATAAAGAAACCTTGTTGCAGTGAGCTCCCACGGAAACATTCGTGTTGTAATGGAGGTTCCTCCATGAGGCAACCAAGTCTTCGACATGCCTCGAAGAATCGAAGTGCACGATCTTCAGGCCGGATAGGCAAATCTTTCCTGATGATTCTGCCTTGCCGTCAACATGATCATTGGAAACTTACAGACTGAAAACATGATTCACACTCATCCTTACCGATCTCCACAACAATCCGAATGGGTGGGATAAGCCGTTCTATACCGTTCACGAGTGCCACTGGACTTCACATCTGTTTTCAACCTCTCCATGATTCTGTTCGACTGGTGACACAACGCGTGTTTCCTTTCATGCGAATTCTCCTGCCACATAGATGAGTGAGGCGTTCGTTCTCTGATACCTGAGAACTTCTTCTTCGATGTGCACGCCTTCACTTCTATGCGATAATGACTCCTATGCTTCTGAAGCGTTGGCTGGTTGGCGATCCACTCAAAAGCGCCCAGGCAGTACACGAACGGCTGTCGAAAACCCTCGCTCTCGCAGTTTTTTCTTCGAACGCGATTTCTTCCGTGGCCTATGCCACGGAAGAAATCTTGCTGATGCTGGTTCTTGCGGGAAGCGCCGCCGTTGCCTGGTCCATTCCCATCAGCTTAGCTATTCTGTTTCTCGTCGTCGTCCTGACCATCTCCTATCGCCAAATCATCTACGAATACCCGGAAGGTGGCGGAGCCTATATTGTGGCCCGCACCAACTTGGGGGATCAGCCTGCCCTGATCGCCGCAGGAGCGTTGATGATCGACTATGTGCTCACGGTAGCTGTCAGCGTGGCGGCAGGCATTGCGGCCCTCACATCAGCGATACCGAGTTTGTTCGTGCATCGCGAAGCCCTCGGGCTCGTTGCCATTATATTTATTATTGTCATGAATCTTCGCGGCGTGCGGGAGTCCGGGAAATTCTTTGCCGTCCCCACCTACTTTGCCATCGGCGCCCTTGGGCTCATGGTCGTGATCGGAAGTATCCATGCCCTGTTCGGACAAGGAGACTCGGTGCCGCCAGATCAGCAGACTGCGGTCGAAGAGCTGACGCTGTTTTTGATCCTTCGCGCATTCGCCGCCGGCTGTTCGGCCGTGACCGGGATGGAAGTAATCTCGAACGGCGTGAAGGCCTTTCGCCGACCCGAGTCCCAGAATGCCTCGACCACCATGATTCATATGTCGCTGATTCTGGGAGTGTTATTTATGGGCATCAGCTTCCTATCCTCCCACTATGGAGTCCTGCCCAAAATAGACGAGACCGTCGTATCTCAATTAGCACGGCTCATCTTTGGCACAGGACCCCTATATTACGCGCTCCAGATCGGGACAATGTTGCTGTTAGTCCTTGCGGCCAACAGCGCCTTTGCCGGCTTTCCCCATCTCGCGTCGATCCTGGCACGCGACCGCTATATGCCCCGTCAGATGGCGACATTCGGCGACCGCTTGGTGTTTTCAAATGGAATCATCATTTTAGGAATCTTCGCCTGTTTCCTCCTGATCCTCTTTCATGGCGACACGCATGCCTTGATCCCACTGTACGCAGTCGGCGTGTTCATCTCCTTCACGCTTTCCCAAGCAGGCATGGTGCGTCGATGGATGACCAAGAAGGGGTCTCATTGGAGAAAGAAACTGGTTGTAAACGGTGTAGGCGCTGTCACGACCGGCATCGCCACCATCATCCTTGCCGGCACCAAGTTTACACAGGGCGCCTGGATCGTCTTCCTTCTCATTGCCATCTTGGTCTGGATGTTCCGTTCGATCCGCTCACACTACAGAGCCGTGTCAGAACAAGTGGCGCTCACGCGTGATCATCGCCCTCCCCTTCCACGGCGCAATATCGTCGTCGTGCCCATCAATGGTGTCAATCAAGCGGTCATACGAGCCGTCGATTACGCACGCAGTCGTCCGGGCGAGGTTCGGGCAGTGATGGTGGATGTGGATGCCCAGGCCACGGCGCGCATACAAATCCAGTGGGCCCAATGGGGCTGCGGTATCCAGTTGACGGTATTACCTTGCCCATACCGTTCTGTCTTGAGCTCCATCCTCGACTACGTCGAGGATCTCCTGAACAAGGAACCGGATACCTGGGTCACCGTTGTGATTCCAGAGATTCTCCCGGCTCGCTGGTGGCAGAATATTCTGCATAATCAGCGAGCCCTTATGCTGAAAGCCTCGCTCTTGTTCAAAGATCGGGTCATCCTGACCGACGTCCCATTCCATCTCAAGAGGTGACCGTGGCACGTGAAACGTCACACGTAAAATATTACACGTGTCCTCCGAGCTATTGTCTATTCGTGTTAGCCATGTGCCTTATCGTGACCTCTCCTGTCCATGCGTTCAAAATCGTTGAGCCGGCGGAGGGAACCAAGTTGATGGCCGGACAAACCGTCACAGCCCACGTGGACCTCGGCAAAGATTCCGGCATCGTCCAAGTCCGCTACTATTGGTATGGCGAACAGGATGACACCCTGGTAGAACAGGAGGACGCCACAGCCATGGGATCGATCGTGGCGCCGGTAGCCTTGATCGGATTGTCCGGCGATCATCCGGCCTTCGGCGGCCAATTACTGGTACCGAAAGACGGCATCGGGCCCATGCGTTTGCTGGCAGTCGCTGAGATTTCGCGCGGGCGATTGGGGACTAGATCCGTCTTTGATGAAATCCTGGTGAGCGTAGAGCCCGATGCTTCCCTCACCGTTATCGATTTTGAAACGGACAAGCCCTTGCATCTCGGGCGAACCGGGCAATCCTCTGCATTTGGTCACGTCGATTCAATGGGTAAGATTTTCGAATTGCCGGTGATAGGTGAGTTCACCGACGGCGTCACCCGCCGGATTAGTGCTGTGGGCAGCGGCACGAGTTATCAGTCTTCGAACCCCAAGGTCATACGAGTGCTATCAAGCAGCCTGCTACAGATTGTCGGCAACGGAAAGACGACCCTCACCGTCTCCAACCGCGGCAAGCAGGCCTCGCTCGATGTCACAGTCGACGTGAATGAGGAACCGAACGAACCTCCGGTCGCGGATGCCGGCCCAAACCGATCGGTCAAAGCTGGAACGAAGGTGAAACTGAGCGGATTGAGGAGCCGCGACCCAGAAGGTGAAGCTCTCTACTATGCATGGAGCCAAGTACGAGGCAGCAAGATCCCCTTGCTGGACGTGGATAACGCTGAACCGTCGTTCCTTGCGCCGATCGTGTCAGAGAAACGAACCTACCGGTTCAAGTTGCGTGTGACGGACAAGAAAGGGGCGGATAGTGTGCCGGCGTATGTAGACGTGACCGTCGAGCCTTGACGGCTGCTGAAAAAGGCCCCCAGCATCGTTCTCAGTCGTGTGTCTCCCTGCGACGTACCCTCTCGGGTACGCCTCAGTCGCCCCACTCCCTGCGGCCTTGCTGGATGGTCTTTTTGAGCAGCCTAGAATAAGAAACCTTTGCCGACTCTCCTACAGTCCTTTCTAACCTTCTCAGTTGCCATCAGTCTTGCTGTCCGGCGTCATATTTCCAAGCAGTGGTGCCAATGTTGTCAAAGCGTCATCGATCTTTTTTAATTCACCACACTTATCCAAGGTGAAGAACTTCGTAACGGGCACAAGCGCGGTAAACAACATTTGGATATTCGTAAAAGGATAAAGTCGAGGCCCTCATGTTTTGGCCCCCAATCAAATGAATCAAGCCCACCTTCTTGGTTCTCAACCAAGAACGGATCGAGGGAAATGGGCAAGCAATGAACTTGCTCACTCAATAAGCGGTACTGTGCATTGTAGATATGGTGGAGGTCTGCCCGTCTGGCAATGGGTTCAACCGCCAATTTCTTTAAACCATGTTGCTCGATCTCTTTTCTCAGGGATTCCATGACCTGTGGAGTTGCGTATCGTCTTAGGGATTCGAAGTTTGAGTCTTGGCTTTCGTGCGCAATGTTCATCCACTTCAGACTCTGTACCTTGCTCGACCCCAAGTATTCGAGAGCAAAACGCTTCCTCCTGACAGAGAAGCTTCAGGATGAAGAGAGTCTCGATGACGCTTGTCAATACGACCTTTGCTTCGAACAGCAATCCCTTTGTTCCCAAAATCACTGTGGCCTCAAACCCGCTCAACAAGCGCAAGAACAGCGTGGCAGCAAGATATTCCTGTGGGTCGCGATTGTGGACTTGCAATTCGAACTTCGTGGCGTGAGCAAGCTCGTCGATCTGATAAGAAAGCTCGAAGAACCTGGCATATTGGAGCTGTACAGATTTTGAAAACGCGTCAATCGCAGTTCCCAGAAACCCTTTCTCGTTGAAATCCATTTCGACATCCCTCGCCTATATGCACGTTCATTGTTATCATCTTACCTATCACGCCTTGCTCAGCCGCACTGGCCCGTAGGTTTGGCGCGCTTGCTGGAGTTCTTTCACATGGCGGCGGAGGGCTGGGCCGAATGTGGAGTTGAAGACTGCTTTCCTGTGGGGCCCGATGTTATGCTCGACCTGCTCGATTGCTTCTGCCAACTGCTTGACCAATCGCTGGCCTGAGCCGGTAAGCCACTTGAGATGCCGGCCGGCGTACTCCAAATCCTGAATTGAATAACGGACAGATTCCACTTCCTCCAGACAACGGAACCTGGCTCGCTGCAGATCGCGCGACATTAGGCCAGCTCTTTTCCATCGAGCCGATCCACCCCGTCCGGACGCCCATGTCGATAGCCGTTCGAAAAGCATCGCTCCCATGGTAAACGTAAAAGCCGCATGGAGAATGCCTCGTAGGGGACGCAGGCTGTGGCGCCAGGGAGAATAGAAGATCTGCTGGTTGCGATCCCCATGATACATGACATGTTTACGCAACAGGAGATTGAGGTGGTGATGGCTATTCTCATGAATCAAATCGTCGATCAGATCGAGTTGGTCCCGGTCGAAGCAGTTGATAAAGGATAGCCCTGGCCGGTGGCGATAGCTAAAGCTGACGACGCCCTTGGCCTTGAGCGGGATGATCCGGGCGGTCAAGAGCGCGAGCACCTCCTGTCCTTCTGGCCAGGCCTCTTGTATAACCGTCCATGCCCGCCTGATTCGCTCAACTTGATCGGCTGAAGTTGAAGCCACTGCACGAGGTTGACGGTTCTTCCCATAGACGAGCGTCGGCCCGACTGTGACGGCCCCGGATCGTGTATTCCTAACGACAACCGACGGCCGATACGTCCAGCTCCACTCCAATCTCTTACCTCGCATCATGCACAGAGGCGTCAACGCCCGTCCGATTTTCAGGGTCAGCGCTTGTGGCTGAACAAGAATGGTCGCCTGATCAAGCGATTGTTTGAGGGCTCTCTTCACCGATGGAGAAGCCTCGTAGCTAACACCCTCCATCCCAACGGCCATAGTTCCTGCGATCTCTGCCCGTTCGAAGTCGCCCCCGAGATGTGCCTGTACAGTCCAGGATGGAATCCTGCGAGAAGCGCACCACAGCATCGGAAGTCTCGGCACAAAACAAAGCGCTTCTTGTATCAGATCCTGAGTAAGACGAGTACAGAGTATGTTCAGTCGCCTTTCGAGTCCCGATGCCTGCGAGACACCGCGTGGAAACAGATCGTCCAGATAACTGTTCTCGAAGAACTTCTCTTCGCACTCGACATATAACTGCGCCGCGAACTCACGAGGATTCTGTTCGTCTCGAATTTCTTGCAGCAGATCGATGAAATACACCAAATCGTTCAGGGCCTCGATCCAGCCGACCACTTTCCAGTGGGCATATGCATGCCGTTCGAGGGAATGCCCAAGGAACCGAAAGTAGGCCACGGACAAGCCCAACGATTTCACGATATCACCATATTGGGTTTCCAAATCCAGACAGAGATCGTCAAGCAGTCGCTTCATCGACAGACGAAACTCTTCCTGAAGACGAGCTAGCGATGTCACATCGAGCAACGGCATGGGTAACGCACGCTCCCACGAGAAAGAGCCAGACTGTACCGGAGGAGGGGTGACGCTGCAAGAAGCGCTAACAGGGGCCGTGGAGGACCTACTTTTTACACGCGAGCGTTTCGAAGGTTCGAGTGGGGCAGAACGCCGTTACTGGGAGGCGATCACCATCTAACTCACCTCAAGCAGATTCAGGATTGAGCCGGCAGGTAATACCGAACGGCAGGTCCGTGATGCTGGTCACTCGATAGGTGTCAATGTTGCGGAGGGCCGCTTGGACTTTTTCCGTTTCTCCTTGTTCGGTAAGTAGCCGAGTTCATCAAGACGCAGGGCTTTGACATGCTGCATGACGTGATGGGAAAGGTCAGACTGCACGGATGCCTCTATCGGGGGGGTAGAAGCATGCACCAATTTGAATGGCAGTTCATCTTTCCAAAGTAGATAGCCATCGCGATTCATGAGATACAGATAGAGGCGGCGCGAGCCTTCTGCTTTCTGCCCCCAGTCGCTCGGATGAGAGGGAGAATCGGCAACGTGGCTAACGAGAATGGTATCAACACCAAGATCTCTCGTGACTGCTTTGGCTAGCGCGCTACGATCTGCTTCAGCCGAACGAGTATCGGATATGATGGTTTTTGCTGCGATACTGGTCGGCGACTTGACGCGCAACGTCGTTTCCTGCTGCAACAGGGTGGCAAGCCGCGCACCCATTTCCGAATCGCCCTCAACCGGAAGTACTGCGACACTCGTGACCATCGGACTATCGACACCATCGCTCGCTTGGTCCTGCTTGGCCACCCAGGATTGCTCGAACGATCCAAATATCATGTTGCTGTTCCCCACTGCCACCTGAGCCACCCAGGATTGCTCGAACGACCCAACGGTTACATTGCCACTTCGCATTGTGTCCACTGCCACCAATGCCACCCAAGCTCCTGCGAGGCAACCTTGCAGCAGAAAGGACCCGATCACCACCAGACAGAGAGTCATGACTCGCACAACATCACTCCCAGATTGGTTTACCAGCTCTAGCCACCGCCAGATTAAGGGGTTCTGTCCTAGAGTCGATCTTCATAAAGAGAAACTTCAGCAAGAGAAGTGCCTGACTAGTTGGAGCCTCACACATCGTCTCCAACCTGTCGAGTTATTAACTGTTATCGACGGCCGGCCGAAAATGCGATTTATTCCGTTCGACTCAACTACATCAACTCTATGAACAAGATGGAACATTGAAGTTAGGGAGGAGAAAGCGCGAGGTAGCGGAATGCTGTGAACGGAGCAGAAATCCTATTGGACAAGGATTGATCTCAATGCAAGGGTCGGAATTCACCGACACGGTCAGGCCGACCTGCATGCTTCGCAGTTAGCCCGTAGCTTTGAGTATCCGACGGAACCTTGGCACGACCGTACCTGTTTCGAGTAACCGCAAGCCTCCCGTCTGTTGGATCATCCGATGTTGCTGAATGACCGGATCGACAATGTTCCCGCAAGACATACAGCGCCATCCCTTCATCCACATCGAAATGCCGCTCTCTTTGATATCGATCAAATTATCGATAACCATGAGACCGTCACATCTGGTGCACTGCATGGAGCCCTCCTCTGATCCTACTGAGCCCAAGACGTCCACGGGTTCCCCTTCCTGCCTCGTGCAGCTGAAAGAGAGCAATTGCGGTGCCACCTGTTTTATTGCGTGCGCTTGCGTGTTTTTGCGGTGAATCGTAGAGTGGCGCCAAATACCATTCGCTCTCAACCGCCTCTATCTATGGCACATTGATCCCATGAGACAAAAAGGACGTGGGCTACGAGCCAAGGCCCTGCGTGAGAAAATCCCCTCACTCACTGCAAAACTACACCGCTCTCTTCAAAGATTGCGGCCGATTGGAAGCAAATTGTGTCACTGACAGCGTCAGAAATTGCCAAGGTGATGGGTGAACTTTCTCCGGCATTGACTGGAGGCTGGATTCAGAAAATTTACCAGCCTGCAGATCGCACCATTCTTCTGGAAATTCGGGCTCAAGGACGGACGCATCGATTGCTCATCTCGTGCGACCAGAAAGCTGCCCGTCTGCACTTCACCACGTCGGCCTTTCAGAATCTACTGAC
>DATDFW010000426.1:0-16456 GCA_036522375.1 Nitrospiraceae bacterium | reverse complement strand
CCCGCCGCCTCACGATCGACCAACACCAGTTGGAAACCAAATTCTACGAGCTGAGCCGGGCATTCCATCCTGATTTCTATCAAAATAAAAGCGCGGCCGAACAGGCCATCAGCCTCGGCAACTCCGCCATGTTGAATACCGCCTACCGGACGCTCCGTGATCCGATCGAACGGGCCGAATATCTCCTTGGGCTTGAGGCCGGGGCGGTGAAAGAAATTCGAAATTCGCCGCCTGCCGATCTCTTTGAAGAAATTATTGAATTACAAGATACCTTGAACGAGTATCGAGCCGCTGATCACGCGTCAGAAACAGAGGCGACGCTCCGCGCGAAAATCCAATTGGAACGGAACACGCTCGAGCAACGGCAACGGGACATGGAAACTACTCTGCAGCAACTCTTTATTCAGTGGGACAGGCTCCAAGATCGCGGAGAGGCGACGGACCAGACGAGGGCCGAACGAGATCGTCTTCTGAAGCAGATGCGCGAAAATCTTTCCAACCGTACCTATGTCAAAAACATTGTGAATGACCTCGTCTCAACTGTCGGATAATCACCGCCATGACACGTATCATCGGCATTGATCTCGGCACTACGAATTCGCTCGTGGCCTATATGGCCGACGGACGGCCACGTATCATCCCAGGCCGGAACGAACGTACGATGGTTCCCTCCGTCGTGGCAATGACCGACAATGGCCTGATCGTCGGCGATTCGGCGAAAGAACATCTGACGCGCAGCCCAGAACGGACCGTCTATTCTGTCAAACGTTTCATGGGAAAGGGTCTCGAGGACGTACAAAATGAGCTCGCCTACTTTCCCTATCATTTGACCGAACAGAGCGGAGTCATTCGCATTAAGCTCGGCGAGAAAACCTTTTCGCCCCCGCAGATCTCGGCCATGATCTTAAAGGAGCTGAAACAGCGGGCCGAAGCGCATCTCGGTGAGAGTATTACCAAGGCCGTCATCACCGTCCCCGCCTATTTTAACGATAGCCAGCGGCAGGCGACAAAGGACGCGGGTATGATTGCTGGCCTCGATGTCTTGCGGATCATCAACGAACCGACCGCTGCCTCGCTGGCCTATGGGCTCCAGCAGAAGACCCAGGGCACAATTGCTGTCTATGACCTGGGCGGGGGAACCTTCGATATTTCCATCCTGAAACTCAAGGACGGCATCTTTGAAGTCCTGGCGACTAATGGCGACACACATCTCGGAGGCGATGACTTCGATCGCCAGGTCGCAGAACTCTTTGTCAGGGATATTCTCGAGCAGTATGGTCTCGATCTGAATGCGTATCCCGACCATATGCAGGCGGTCAGGTTGGAAGCCGAACGGACGAAGATCACAATTTCCGATGAGCTGAAGACCACGGCCACCCTCGATCTGCCGGAGGGCAAGGGCCGTTATTCGAGAGAGCTGACACGAGATCAACTTGAATCCCTCACTATGAAATTGGTGGATCGCACGCTTGGACCCTGCCGGCTCGCTTTGAAAGACGCCGGCCTCACCACGAAGGACATTGATGAGGTGGTCCTCGTCGGCGGCATGACTCGTATGCCACTTGTGCGGAGACAGGTTCAGGCGCTCTTTGGAAAACAACCCCATTGTGAGCTGAACCCAGACGAAGTCGTTGCCCTCGGCGCGGCTGTTCAGGCCGACATTCTCAGTGGTGGAACGACCGATCTCTTGCTACTGGACGTCACCCCCCTCTCTCTTGGCATCGAAACCATGGGCGGTGTGATGAGCAGTTTGATTCGGCGCAATACGACGATCCCGGCCAGTGCCAAGGAAATGTTCACGACCTATGCCGACGGCCAAACCGGCGTGGATATCCATATCCTGCAAGGCGAACGAGAATTGGCAAAGGATAATCGCAGTCTCGCCCGCTTTCGGCTGAAGGTCCCTCCGCTTCCGGCTGGCGTCCCGCGTATAGAAGTTACGTTTTTAATCGATGCGAACGGGATCCTGAATGTCTCGGCGCGGGATGTTCGCACCGGCGACACCCAATCGCTCTCCGTAAAGCCGTCGTACGGTTTGAGCGACGACGAAATCGAACGGATGATCGGTGAGTCGTATAAGTTTGCAGCCGGCGATTTGAAAGCGCGCCAGGTCATTGAAGCCAGAACCGAGGCTGACGCCATCCTGATGGCCACGGATAAGGCACTTAAGCAAGGCTCCCACATGGTGGGCGAGAGCGAACTATCCTCGATCAGGACGGCGATCGCGGAGCTTGTTGCAGTTAAATCAGGGGACGATCACAAGGCTATCCGAGCCAATATGGCCGCTCTCGAAACGGCCACCCATCATCTCGCCGAAGTCTTGATGGACACGTCGTTGAAGGAAGCCTTGGAAAATAAAAAACTTTCCGAGATACGGTGAAGCGTATGTCACAAGTGCTTCACAAAGAAAGAGTGACGAGATACGAGGAGTGACTATGGACTTGAAGTGGCAGGATGCTGAGAATATTGCGATCCGATTAGTCGAAGAACATCCGGAGTCTGACCCGCTTACCGTTCGATTCACCGACATGCATGCCTGGATCGTAGCGCTTCCAGATTTCAAAGACGATCCCAAAAAGTCGAACGAAAAAATCCTGGAAGCGATTCAGATGGCCTGGCATGAGGAATTTCTAGACTCGAAGCCCTGATTTGTTGAGCCATCCCAGTTTTGCAAGAGGCTCTTTCCCTGAAAATAGTCCAGGGTGGCCGATTCTGTTGCCTGCCTACCAGCGAGCTTCAACTTATAAGCCATTGTAACAATTTAGGATTTTAGACTCAGGTCTGGCATCGGGGCGGGAGAAGCCCTCTCGATAAGGATTGGTATCCCCCTCCCTTTGGGTCATTGTGGAACGACAGATGAGTCGGTAATAAGTAATGCTGTTCCCAATGATTGATCAGGAGCTTCTCCTATGTCCAAGATCTTGAACCTGAGTTCGCATACGAGTGACGAAGAATTACGGCATATTACGAACTTGTTGCTCTTTCATCTCGTTGAGCGATGTGGCGGACAGATTCAATTTAAGCTTGAGGATGCCCATAGGGTTCGTGAGAGCCTGACGACCAAGATGGTGCAAATGCAAGTGGGTAACGAAGTGAGACTGCGCATCATCGACCGCCTACCGGAACTGTCCTAATCTGCAGATCGATGTTCGTTAGACACTACACCTGGCCATTTTAGTGGCAAGCTCGGACGTAATCCTTCCTTTTCTGAGTCCCGACTGCATCGTGATTCAAAGTGGATACGACACAGATTTTTAAATAGAATTCTCCTCTTCAAGGCATTGAACAGGTCGTGGAGTTAACCCATGCAAAAATATTTCTTGATATCAGACCGTGCTTGGTCTCCTTGTGCTCTTAGGTGGTCGTAGAAGATTCTCTCCGACTCATTCATTCGGTAATCGCGAACTCATTACATGGGCGACATAGGGCACAAACAGCCCGGGGAGTCTGTCTTCTATACGTGACAAGAGCTGCCGGTGTATTTGGATTGACTACAGGAGTCAATAATCAGATTTGCTGATATCCTCCATGTTACACATCTCTCCTCACGTCACCGTCCCTGACTCTGAGATCGACATCCACGCGATGCGCTCACAGGGTGCTGGCGGGCAGAATGTGAACAAGGTCTCATCCGCCATTCATCTGCAATTCGATATTGCTGCCTCCTCATTGCCCCTCCTCTTCAAGGAGGAGCTATTGAAGCTAAGAGATAGTCGAATCTCTGAGGATGGAATCATTACCATCAAAGCTCAGCAATATCGGAGTCAAGAGCAGAATCGTGAGGATGCGCTCGCCCGACTGAGCGAGCTTATTCAGAGCGTAGCGATCCCGCGCAAGAAGCGCAAAGCCACGAAGCCGACGAAGAGTTCGCAAAACAGACGGATTGAGAGCAAGAAAAAGCAAGGGCGCCTTAAGGCATTGCGTGGGTCAATCGAGTAATTTCCGCCTTCTGGCTGTTCAAAAAGCTGTCACTCGACGGAGGCGAGTGAGCCTAAGATATGATACCCGCCATCGACGTAAATCACTTCTCCGGTAATTCCACGTCCTAGCGAACTGACCAAAAACAACGCGGTGTCACCGACTTCGCCTTGTTCTGTTGCGCGGCGGAGCGGTGCGAACTCTCGGTGGTGATCTACCATTTTGCTGATGCCGGAGACACCACGGGCAGCAAGCGTCTTAATCGGACCAGCAGAAATGGCATTCACCCTGATGTTCTTGGGACCGAGATCATGGGCGAGATAGCGGACAGTGGCTTCGAGTGCGGCTTTGGCGACCCCCATCACGTTGTAGTGCGGAATGACCCGTTCGGCACCGAGATAGGTCAAGGTGACCACTGAACCCCCTTCAGTCATCAACGGCAGCGCGGCTCTCGTGACGGCAACTAGCGAATAGGCGCTTACGGCAAGCGCAGTGGCAAATCCTTGCCGCGTGGTATTCACAAACTGACCGGTGAGTTCTTCGCGCGGGGCAAAGGCGACGGAATGGACAAGGAAATCGAGCTTCGAGGTTTCTTTCTCCACGTTTTGCATCAATATTGCAATTTGCGCATCATCTCCCACGTCACAAGGAAAGGCTTTCGCACCGGGCAAGGTGACGATCAGCTCTTCGACGTTCTCCCGTAACCGTTCATTTTGGTAATTAAACAACAGTTGGGCACCCTGGTCGGCTGTCGATTGTGCGATGGCCCAGGCGATACTGTGCTTGTTGGCAACACCGACGATCAGTCCTTTTTTGCCTTCGAGTAACATGGATATCTACGCTCCTGATCTGGACAATAAACTGCGTTGGGCAGGGAAGATAGCACGATTCGCAGGACTTGTTCCAGAAGTGGACATCGGCTTCTTGAAGCAGCTAAAACACCGAGTCAGAGGAGTACCCGCTACCGTGTAGTGACAACGGTGGAAGAGCCGTGCTTCTTGCGCGATCGCTCCATGTTGTCACGGAGTACTCGACAGACCGTGAGCATCTCGCGATAGGGGTAATTGCGGCCGCTCGGATTTGGCAAGAGAAAGATCCGCGCTCCGCCCAATTGCCTGGTGGTCGCTCCAAGATGAAGTGGGCCTTTCTCCTCTTCCCTGGGGGAAAAGAGCATTCGAAAGATCGTGACACCCAAGAGGATCACGATGTGAGGTTGATAGCGTTTAATTTTTTGCTTCAGGTTCACGACACCTTGCCGATACTCGACGGGGTCGAGGAGCATCAATCCTCGCTATACAGCGACTTATGATCTTGGTAAGGCCATGGCGCCATTTAGCTAAGTGTTCGTTCTCGCGATACGTCAGAGGTTCACTAATCAAATGCCAGCGAAATGGTGACCAGTCTGTGCTGAGGGAGGCCAAGATTAATCCGTTTAAATATAGTGTGGCGGTTTTGTTGGGCCTTGCCTATTTTGCCACATAATTAGAAATTCAAGATGATTGTGAAATTATCTAACACATTGAAATATATTAATTATCATTCATTGAGTCGCTCGGCACCACGCTTGCTCAACCTGTGCGGTTAAGTGCCCGATGTAGGCACCATCTTCTAACATTAATTAATATAGGGGAGACATATTATGAAGAGCATATTGATGGCAATTATGGCGGTGGCGGTGGCGGTGACGTTCAGCGCTCCTTCTTTTGCCGGTGAGGAGAAGAAGAAGGATGATATGAAGGGTGGAAAGTACGTGGATACCTATGGCGAGGAGAAGAAGAAGGACGAGAAGGGTGGAAAGTACGTCGATACCTACGGCGAGGAAAAGAAGAAAGACGAGAAGGGCGGCAAGTAGTCGCCTTTTCTTTGGCGAGGCTAGTTAGCTTGAGGGGTCTCCTGCTTTACGCAGGAGACCCCTTTGGCATTTTTTATCTGGTGCAACTCCCACGATAAACCGCCTGTAATCCCACGATTGACTTCGCATCTCTGATCGTTCCGTCCTCTATCATCCTGATCGATTCTGATAGAGACACTTCGATTACTTCGAGAATCTCATCACGATCGAGGTGTTGCCGACCCGTCGTCAGCTCAGTCGCTTTATAGATATGGATCACTTCATCGGTGAACCCTGGTGCGGTAAAGATGCTGGAGAGGTGATCAAGCTTGCCAGCTCGGTATCCGATTTCTTCTTCAAGTTCGCGTGCCGCGCAGACTGTGGGATCTTCACCGGGATGAAGTTTCCCTGCAGGGATCTCATAGATAAACCCTCCTGCTGCGTGGCGGAACTGCCGAATTAAAACGACCGTACCATCGTGTTTCAACGGCACGACCGCTGCCGCTCCCGGATGGCGCACCACCTCTAAATCGACCGTAATGCCGTTGGGCAGGGTAATGGTATCGACATTCAAGGTCACGACGACGCCTGTATAAATCTGTTTGGTTTGCACGGTCTAGGTCTTGCGCTTCTTATAGAATGGTGGCTTGACGATGCGTGCTGGAATGCTTTTGCTGCGGATTTCGATCAAGAGGGAGATGCCAGGCTCTGCATAGTTCACAGGCACATAGCCCAATCCGATACCTTTCTGGAGGATCGGCGAGAGATTTCCGCTAGTGACGTCGCCGATAGCGTCGGAAGTGGCAGGATCTAGAATTTTGAATCCGTGACGAGGCACCGCTTTGTCAACGAGTTCAAAAGCCACGAGTCGGCGAGAGACCCCGACCTGTTTCTGTGCCAGAAGCGACTGGCGGCCGATGAATTCCCCCTTCTGGGAGCTGACGGTCCAGTCCGCATTAGCTTCAAACGGCGTCGTGTTCTCATCCATGTCGTTGCCATAGAGCAGATAGCCCATTTCCAATCGGAGAAGATCCCGCGCGCCGAGCCCAGCCGGTTTAAGCCCCCAAGCCTGTCCCTTACTTGTGAGCAGGTCCCAGAGGCGGCCAACGTTGTCTGCGTCGATGTAAATCTCATAGCCTAGTTCACCAGTGTATCCCGTTCGAGCCAGCAAACAGGACAGCCCGCCTATTATGGCCTCACATGTATGATGAAGCTTCAGGCCTTCGAGCCTCATCCCACCGAGACTCATGAGCAACTCGCGAGATTTGGGACCTTGAATGGCTACCTGGGCCAAATCGACCGACCGGTCTACGAGCCGAACCGTTTTATCCCGGGCAAGTTGGAATTGCAGCCACGTCAGGATCTTCTCGCGGTTTGAGGCATTCACGCACAGGAGGAACTCTTCGGATGCGACCCGATAGACAAAGATGTCGTCTTTGATGCCGCCTCTCTCATTGCAGACCATAGAATACTGGGCTTGAGAAACAGAGAGCTTGCCGACATCGTTGGTCGTAACTCGTTGAAGGAACGAAATTGCACCAGGCCCAGCGATTCGCACCCGTCCCATATGACTTACATCGAAGAGGCCGACATGGGAACGAACCACGCGGTACTCGTCAAGCACACCGCTGTATTGGATGGGCATCTCCCAGCCGGCATAGTCGACAAGTTTGGCCCCACAGGCTTGATGGTGTGTAATGAGGGGGGTGTGCTGCATGACCTGATTCACAGGCCGAGGAGTTCGACGTCGAAGATCAACGTCGCATGGGGAGGAATTACACCACCGGCGCCTTGTGCGCCATAGCCAAGCTTGGAAGGAATGATCAGCTTTCGTTTTCCACCCACTTTCATGCCCTTGACACCTTCGTCCCAGCCTCTGATAACTCGCCCAGCTCCCAGAGGAAAGGAGAACGGCTGGCCTCGGTCCACGGAACTATCGAATTTATTCCCATTTTCAAGCCAGCCTGTGTAATGCACGGTCACCATTTGTCCTGCCTCTGCTGTCGGGCCAGTGCCGATCATAAGATCGGCATACTGCAGCCCCGATGATGTCGTGACTTCATTCCCTTCGGCGCCTGCGTCTTGAAACGGCATATAGTTTCCTTTTCTAATTGTCGGTCATTCAATCATGATCCGACGACTACTGAACTTAGTAACTGGTTTGCAATGACATTCCTCCGACATCTGGGCCAACAACCTGTTTGAATATTCCAGAAACCTGCTGCTCTCACTGACAGTCCTTGCGGGATTCGGACTCGGAGAAAATGACCACACTTGCTGTGTAGCCATGTAGGAAATTTCGCCCTCCGACCGCACCAATCTCGCCTTGGGCAAAAAATCCTGCCGTGGGGATAGGACCAAGCCGCTCCTGCACGACTCCGCTATCATGATGGGGTCTGCCGAAGAGTCCCTCACCTCGCCCGCAACAACTGAATAGAAGGGCTCCCAGCGGTGGATTTCTATGCGTCGTTCGATCCGCAGCCAGGAGAAAATGTAAATCGTCGCTTGCAGACTTCGCATCGCGAAGATGGAACTGTACGGTCTGCCCTTCCTGCACAACATCGCCGATCGCAACGGCTCCGGCTTGTTGATCCGCTCCGATGAGATTCCGAACGAGAAAGTCGCCTCGCTCGAAATGACTCGCGTGCTCATCGATCACGATACCCAGATGCACCGCACGGTACGCATCCCGGCGTTGCGCTTCTCCAAGCGATTCAAAGATGTCCTGGAGACGCGTCAAGGCAGGGACACCGCCGAGTTCATAAATAAGGTTCTGCTCCGCCCTAGTCACAACAAACCGCTCACCAATCGGACGACACCCTTGTGAAGTCACTGTCCGGACGGCGATCGGTCCCGTGAGTTGCACCCCCACAACGCCTCCATCAAGGATCTGGTCATTGAGAAGGAGTCGATTTTCTCCCGAATCCTGACCTCCACCAGCAAGACCACCGCCAACTGCGCCGTTTGGATATCGATCCGTCATAAGGGACAGGACCTCTTGTATCGGCGTCGAAAAGGGATCAGCGAGGAGAAGAAAAATCGCATCCTCGAGCCCAGGCTCCGGCCATCCGGGCATGCGGATTTGGTCTTGCAGCTGAGACACGGAGATCTGAAGCGGCGTCAGTTTGACCTTAGGAAGGCACGCGACCCAGATGGTGAGGGCCGCAGAGGTTTCGATCTCTTCGGAGCCGGCGATCACCCCTTCCCCGGAACAGCCAAGACAGACCTTTGCTCGCAGATCCTTCTGCAGCATAGCTGAGATCATGGCGGTCCTGGGTGCATGGTGACTGGAAAAGAAAACAAAAGCCAGATCGATGGGGACTGTGCCGATTTGCATCCGTATGGCATCTGCGAGATCGCGTGTGGCGGCTTCCGTATCGGTCTTGCGAGAGAGAGCGGTCGCGAATTGAAGCGCGGCCGGAGTGGTCGTGCCTGTGGGATGAGTCGTCATAGCATGCACCTATCCTATCGCCTGTCGGTCCCCGATACGTCAGACCCCTGGGTCCATCCGTTCTGGGCGGTCCTTCGCCAGCTTGTTATAGTAGCGCCACATGTAAGAATGATAATCGTCAAGTTGTGCCAGGAGATAGTGCAGTTCTGCGGGATCTTGTGTCTCCAAGGCATGAACCATTCGCGACTCTAAAAACTCAGCGAACGCATTCGTTTTCCCTAGCACGGTTATGAGACTCAAACCACCACCGAGTTGATACCCACTCATATTAATCCTCCAGACGAAAGAGCGTCGCGAGAGAATAGCGAGGCAAGAGAGAGAATTGCAAGTGAGTGAACGTCCTCGTCACAGGATTCTAATCCTCCTCCGTCATTTGATGTGGCGATCAAGAACCGTACGGAGTCTGGGAAGGGAGATGGCTTCGATGCGATGACCATCACGGCCCACTACTGTCGTCGCCATGGTCAACGCATTGAGTATAGCTTCTTCTGTGGCTTCGACCGTCGCCGTGATCAATGGGTTCAGATGTGTGTCGGCGATATGCAAGTGCTGGAATGTCGCCTCTTTGGGATAATGGGGAATGATGTTGGCCGTGGAAAAAGCCAGCATGAAATCGCCACTGCCGTGGCGCGCGGTGGAACCTGTGCGCGCCAGCCCCAGCGCGGCACGTTTCGCCAATCGCGTGAGCTGGCGGCTATCGAGTGGAGCGTCGGTGGCGATGATGACGATGATGGAGCCTTCACTTTGGCCTGGTGAAAAAACTTTCGCGTCGGGTGAAGCAGTCTCATATAGCCGACCGACCGGCACTCCACCTACGACGAGTTCATGCCGTCGTCCGTGATTCGCATTCACGAGCACGCCAATCGTATAACCGCCTTCGGCCTCTGGTAATCGTCGTGATGCAGTTCCGATTCCACCCTTGAATCCATAGGACACCATGCCTGTTCCCGCACCGACAGTTCCTTCCTGAACAACTCCGGAGGAGGCGCTGTCTAGAGCCTCTACCACATCCGCCTCAGAGACATGCCGTCCTTGAATGTCGTTGAGTCGTCCATCATCGCATTCGGCAACCACCGGCGTCAGGGTATCGTCGGTAATGCCAATCTCCGGATAATGCGCGATCATCCAGTCCATGACCCCATTGGCCACACGTGGCACATTCAATGTATTGGTCAAGGCAATCGGATACTCGAGAAAACCCGATTCGCCGATCCAGGCAAGGCCGGTCAGTTCGCCAGTCCCATTGAGCACGAACGATCCGGCAGGTACTTTCTTGTGCCAGACATCCTCGCGGGGTATGACGACTGTCACACCGGTTCGTACCGGACCAAACCCAGGCTTAAGCGGTCCGTTTCCGGAGATACGAGTAATCTGACCCACGGTAACGCCAGCGACATCTGTGATAGCGTTAAGCGGTCCCGGCTCATAAAAGCCGATGACGATGCCAAGAGCACGGGCTCGCGATCGGGATTCTTCCGTCTCGCCGGCTTGGGCAGACAGGCAGGAGGTTGTGCAGATCCCAATAGCCAGGATCAGCAGTGTGAATGTCGGGCGGACAGTGCCGTTAGATCTCCCAGTTCGATCCGACATGGGGAATAGTGACCTCAATTTTGAGTTCTTCCCTTCGGTTGTTCCTTTTTGTTGATGTTGCTTCAATCACTCACTTGCATACGAACTGAATCTTCCAGGAGGAGTTCTATCAAATCGCCGGTCGCTCTGGTGAGAGGCGTTTCCCCTAAAAACCCTGTTTAGGAATCATCGGTAGGGTGCCCGAATCGACAGGGGCTTGGGGTAACAACACGGATCCGATCGATTTTGGATCAAATCTCAATTCACAATTCTGACGAAGCGCCTCTTCTTGGCGCCCTTGAAGGAGCCCGCAATCCAGCAGCAAACGGAATCCTGGCGTCTCAATCATATGTCGACCTCCGGTGACGGATCGTGCCGCGCCGTGGAAGGAGAGATTCATGATGAAGACACTCCATTGTGACGTGCGATCAAATCCCAGACTTCCCGAGCCGTTTCGGCGTATTGAAACAGTTGAAGGTCCTGCTGAGCAATGAGCCCGTTCTCGACGAGCCATTGCCAGTTGATCAGACGCTCCCAAAAGTCCCGTCCAACCAGCACGACCATCACGTTTTCTGTCTTGCCCGTTTGGAGAAGCGTCAAGGTCTCGAATAGTTCATCGAGAGTGCCGAATCCTCCAGGGAAAGCAACCAAGGCCTTGGCACGGATCAGGAAGTGCATTTTCCTGATGGCAAAATAGCGAAACTGAAAATTGAGTGTCGGTGTGATGTATGAGTTCGGACACTGTTCATGCGGTAAGATAATATTCAAACCGATCGACTTTGCTCCGACGTCTGCGGCTCCACGGTTTGCCGCTTCCATAATGCCAGGTCCTCCGCCTGTGACAATCACGTAATCGCAATGACCGTCGATCTGACAAGTCGAAGAAACCAGGCGGCTGAACTCACGCGCCACGTCATAGTATTTCGAAAGCACGAGTTGTCGTCGCGCGATTGCCACCTTTTGCCGGTGCGTTGGATCACCCGGGGCTCGAGTAGCTTCCTCTTCAGCCACATGAAGCGCATGCTCCGCGTCGACAGATTCCGGCAGCCTTGCACTGCCAAATACGACGATGGTCGACCGCACTCCCTCCTCACGCTGGATCAACTCGGGCTTGAGAAGTTCGAGACCGATACGAAAGGAGCGGAGTTCTTCCCGTTGGAGAAATTCTGTGTCGAGAAATGCCGGAATATAGGATGGGGATATGATGTCAGCAGGAAGGTGTGACGCCCTATCAGATGATTCCGGCTCCATGCCCCGCATTATAGCGACCTGCACCTACTGCGGCAATTGCACGACGGTTCCACGAGAACTTGGCAGGTGGCCTGATATGAATCCGTCAATGTCCGATTAATGCCATGGCGATGTCCTCGATTTACCGGAATGCCATGCGGAACACTTTCAAGGTTTTCGAAGTAGAAGCGAGAGGTTGATTGGAGTCTACGGCACATAGCGGCTCGCTTCTTGATGATGAGCAAAGGCGTAGTAGACCACTACCCAGTTCTTATCAAACTCCACTTGCAGTTCCTCTGTGCCCAATCCTCCGCCGCTATATGTGAGCTGATACAGGTCGCTAGGGATTAGTTCCACCACGGGGAAAAAGAGAGACAGCGGACGTGTGATGTTTACCGTAAAGTATTTGATATCAAGAAACTGATATCGTACCACTGTGCCGCTGTCCAACCGGCGGATACTCCCCGGGGCTCCCAGGTTCTTCACGACGTCGGCCAGGGTCGTTGCCCCAGGCACGATGAAGGATACATCATCTGGACGAATAATCTCATTGACTGTGAGGCGACGCCAGGCCAAAGGGCATCCTTCTAAAATGATGGCGAGAAGGATTACAACAATCAACAAGCCCCGTCGACGAGCCGGCATCGTCGATTAGTCCCCAAAGGGCCAGAATTGCAGTTTAGGAGTCGGTTTCTGGCGGCCCAACACTACTTGTTGCACGATGCCGTCGGGAGAGAAAAACACATACAAATCATTTCCGACGACATTGGTTCGGGAGAAAAACAGGAGAGTACCGGATTTGACGGTGTAATTATAGTAATGGAATATCTCCTTATCATGAACTTCAATGACACGCTCTGGTGCGCCAAGTATATTCGCTACGTCCTGTCTCGTAGAAGCTCCAATTTTAATCGATTCCACATCTTCCTGTTTGAAATCGTCATCATAGTTTCCCCGGAAAAACGCACACCCCTGTACTAGGGTGGCAGCAGCCACAGCGAGTAACAACGATCGAACCATAATCATGGACGCTCCTTTCCCTCTGACCGTCCTACTGGCCATGATGCTTCAGAACGAAATCGTCTTCGTAGATGTCATACATTGATGGTGCCAGACCGACTCGCCGGTATACCGTTTGGGCCGCGCAATTGTCCCGTGCCACATAGAGTCTAATGCCGCATGTCTTTTTATCAGCTTTGGCGATCTCAAGAACAGTATCATGCAACCGTCGATAGACTCCTTTCCGTCTCCAGGCGGGATCCACATACACGCTCTGAATCCACCAAAAATCGCCGTTGCGCCAATCGCTCCATTCATAAGTGACCATCAGCTGGCCAACGAGTTGTCGCCGGTCCGCCTGTAGTTCGGCAACCATAAAAAATCCACGTTCGGGATCTGAAAGGAGGGCGATGGTTCCATCATATAGGCGGTCGGGATCGAGATTGCGGCCTTCCGTTTCAAGAGCCATGGCTGCACTGAACGACGCGATTGTCGTCGCATCTTCTGGCCTGGCGCGTCGAACGTTTAGTTGATCGAGGACTGACATGGGCTTAGACCGTTGTCTTGGGGGCTTGTAACCACTCGGTTTCTGGCTTGTACAAACCGGCGGTACACTCCATCTTGATGGCGTCTTCCGGCGGCAGATTGATTGGATGAATCTGTGGCTGGGGAACCAACGCGAGGAAACCGCTGAACGGATGGATGGCTGTTGGCACAAAGACCATGAGCAAATGTGTTGGTGCAACTTGCAATGCCGATGGTGCGACCCCCATAACAAAACCGATCGCCCAGAGTCCATCGCGAGGAAATGGAAAGGCAACCACGGTGCTGCGTCCGAAGCGAGAACGGAAATTCAGAAGATCGGCCATCCCTTTAAGCGTGCCGTAGACACTGCGGACCAGTGGTACGTGCTCAATCCACCCTTCGGTTCTGGTGATCACACGCTGTCCGATTACATGAGTAGCGATGGCGCCGACAAGCACAACGAGGAACACAAACAAGACAAGACTAAGTCCGGGCCTCGGTCCGGCCCCGATATTCAACGGGAGGTCACGAATTAATTCGTTGAGTGCTGAAAATAGTGTAAAAAGGATCAAGAATGTGACCCAGGCTGGCACGAGAACTAACAATCCAGCGAATGAGTATTTCCATAGTGTCTTTGACATCGTCGCTTGTTTCCCTCTCCAGAATCATGCAAGTCCGGCAGTGTACCAGAATCGGCTTCGCAAAATGGAGTCTGCACGCAGGGCTTGATCTCTTTGAGATCGGTGATCTATTGTACAAACAAGGGGCCGCTAGATCCACACAAGGGGGATATTATGGCAGATCGTATGGAAGCTAAGCATCCGGTCAATATCGATAAAGATCTTCTCGCCATTCTCTGTTGCCCCGACACTAAACAGGATGTAAGTCTTGCTGATGAGGCACTGATTGCTAAGTTGAATGAATCCGTGAGGCGTGGTCAATTGAAAAACAAGGCGAATAAGCCGGTCACCGAACCCCTCGACGGAGGTTTGATCAGGGGTGATCGAAAGATCCTATATCCGATCCGCGAAGACATTCCCGTTCTGCTCATCGAAGAAGGCATCCCTCTTGACGGGATGGTCTAGCACTTTTAATCCCGAAAGATTCTGTTCCGTGCGCGATCAGAAAAGATCTGTATAATTGCGCTTGTTGTTGGGGTGCGACAGAGGGGCAGTCGGCTATTGATTGTCGGTCTTGGTTCCTGTAGACGCTCCGCATCGCTGGCAGAGATATTCGTACAGATTTCCGGTCGGGAGCACGAGCAACAGTCTCTCCCGTGTCGGGGTCGCCACTCGGCAGGATGGACAATAGAGCATCGAGGCATTCAACGATCTAAATTGGTCCACATGCTCCGAAGTATCCGGTCTTTGCGGACGAGCTGTCCTCGGAGATAGACCGGTCATCCTAGCTGGTGCTATCGGTTTACGCGGGAAGCCTGACATACAATAATCTTACAGAGGTGACGGGTAGAGGGCAATACTAGTAGTCCGCCTTTGAAATGCTCTTCCGCCTACCATGAGGCATTGGGTCCATTTTCCGACGGAAA
The DNA here is from genome assembly GCA_036522375.1 of Nitrospiraceae bacterium. Taxonomy (GTDB): domain Bacteria; phylum Nitrospirota; class Nitrospiria; order Nitrospirales; family Nitrospiraceae; genus Palsa-1315. The sequence goes on along the minus strand of DATDFW010000426.1, from coordinate 1,387 downwards.
CTTGGGAACGTGTCGAAAAAGTTTCCAGACCCCACGCCCTGCTTGCACCAGAGCATAGACTGCTATCCCGCTTAACAAACCGTAGAATCCCGTTGTACTCCACGGCCAAAGACCAGGGGCATGCATGACGACGCCAAGTGCAATGTGGCCGCCAACCCCAAGGCAAAGTGCAAAAACGATCCATTCTCGCATCATCGTAACGATCAGTAATACGTCATGAGAGGCGGTAAATGAAGCTTGTTTGGCAAGCCCTATTGAAAACAGGAACACTACACCGCCGGTGTCTTGGCTGACTCAATGTCCGTTGCCGTGATTAGACTGGACAGATAATCAGCGACAAAGTTGAGAGCCTCCTCTCGGCCATCTGCGCGACGTCCCTTTTCTCGTCGCTGGACAGACAATTCGTGGTCGAGATCGGATTTGACTTCTGTGAGCACTCGCTGGAGGGACGAAGGAGTCAAATTGGCATCCATGTCTTCAAGTTCTTGGCAGCGATCAAGCACCCAATTTAGCCCCTCGATCCGCCCGGCGTAATGTTCCTGTTCAGCCGTGTCAATCCGTGACATCGTGGTAGCAAAGGTTTGGGCTTCATAGATGAGATTGTAGAAGCTGGTCACTGCTCGCTGTAGGGTTGGATTCATGTCACTCCTTTGGGCAAATTATTAACCACCTGATTATACACGAGAATGCCAAGGCGACAAGGGAAAAATTGTCGGGCTAGGTAAATAGGAGAGAATGAAATTCGTTCATGAAGCCGTAATAAAGCGGGGCGAAATCCTTGAGACTCTCAGGGCTAGTTTCTTTGAGTCGTTTGAAGAAGAGTACCTGTGCGCGAGGGTTTATCTGCTCCAGGAGCGTGCCCAATTGAGCCATGTTGTAACTGGCTGGAGCACTGAGTACATAGTGCACGAGGCGTTCGACGAATTGCTGAGCGAGATACTCACTGGCGAGATAACCATCCGGGAGTTTGCCTGAAGCCAGGAACTCATCAAAGGGTATAGCCTGTGCCGCAAATGGAATCGATGGTGGCTGTTGAGAGGTCACGCCGGTGATACCCCAGCTTGTGATAGAGGAATATCTTTATACTTGAGCAACTTTACTGGACCACTCGGGGCGCGTCAAGTGTACAGAAGAAGTATCCAGAATCCGGGTCGAAAGACCTTATTGAAAGCTCAAGAGTTCTTTTGGACAAAACAGAAGGGGCGGAGCCCATAACGGAACTCCGCCCCCATTTCGAAGCGATGGCCTGCTGACCGTTATAGCCAGGTAACGCGCTCGGCGGGTCGAATATAGATCGGCTCTTCCACCTGAATGCGCGCCACTTCCTTCCCGGACTTGTTAAAGCCCAGCACGGTATCGTTGTACATCTCGAACCGCTTCCCGTGGA
>DATDFW010000425.1:0-3174 GCA_036522375.1 Nitrospiraceae bacterium | reverse complement strand
GGGCACTCACTTTTCTCGCGTGTCTCGCTTTTCGCGCATGTCTCGCCCGTCCAGTCTGCTGGACCGGGGTCAACCAACGAGGTCGGGGTTGAGCCGATTCATCGGCTTGATCGAGAGAGCTTTGATTTCGTTATAGATGATCGTGCGTCCTGCCTGGCGGTGGCGCGAGAAGACTCCTTCTACAATCACCTGGTCGCCTTCCCGAACTTCGATATGACCGAGGCTGATGACTTTCAGGGTGCCGGCCTGGTCCTTCAAGAGAAACCCATAGGCCGGTTGACCTTCCCGGTTCGTTGCGAGTTGGACATTGGTCACTTGGCCTGTGACCACCACCTCTTGTCGGTCATATTGCTCTGGATGGGAGAGGAGTTCGGTGATCTCCAGAAGAGCGGATGCATACACATTCCACGGGACGGCTATGAAGACGAGGAAGGAGAGGAGAAGAATCAGGGTGCGAGGGGTTCGCTCATGCTGAAGTTGAAACCTGAACAATGTGGTCATGATTTCTATTATACGTTTCTGAGGACAAAGTGCAATCATGATGCGTCCGGCATGCAAAAATTATGTATGCGCGAGTCGCGTCATGAATGATGAGCGCTACCACTTATCGGAGGGTCTTCCGCTCGTATCTTCTCCCTTCATACTGTTGAGGATCTGAACCTGCATCTCGCTCAGCTCTTTTACGGGTGGCTCGGCCGGGGCCTCGAGCACGCTCATGTCCAACTTGGGCTTGGCTGCGGTCCGCTTGAGCAGTTCTTCATCTACTGCCTCGGGTGAGTGGTCCATGTCGTTGAGGACGGTGATGAGTCGCTGCAGCCCAAACAAATTCCTGGTCACCTCCGAATGCATGGCATTGGAGCTGGCTCCGAAGACGAGCGAGGTCCAGAATTTCACTTCGATTTCTTCAGCCAAGTTACCCCAGACCATGGCGGTCAGTTTCTCGATGAGTGCGGATTCTGTCTTTTCCAACCCGTCGTAAGTCGAGAGCGAACGATCGATGGGCTGCTTCGCGAGCACCGAGAACGTTTCCTTCCATAAATCCAACGGCGCCGTCACCGTGGCTGCTTCCTCGGTCTGTAACGCGGCCTGAAGAGCCTGTAGATATTGCGTGAGGTACTTCACTTTGCGGGCGGCGAGACTGCCGGCAGGGATACCCCATACATGCGCGATCTCGTGATCTTGTAACGATGCGTAGATTGTGCCCTGACGCTCGCGTTCCGCCAGGTCGAGTCGTTTGCGATACTTTTCGGCCATGCGGAGTTGGGTTTGGAATTCGATGCTGAGCCGTTGCCGCTGATAGTCCTCAGCCGTGATCTCATCGGCCTCCCAGCGCTGATCCAGCAGGAGGATTGCCGGTCTGGGCAGCACCGTTCTCGCGGAGGCACGCAAGGCGTCAAGCGATTCAACGGAGACGGAGAAGCGCTCGGTCAGGAGGATGCGGGCACGATCGGCGAAGGCCTCACGGAGCTGCACAAGTCTTCGAAGACTGTCGCACTGTAGCCAGGTGCGCTCCCGCTTGAGGCGCATCTGTCGGCGATACTGGTCGCGCCGCTCTGTGACAACCTTGATCGATTCTTTGGTCATGGTCGTGTTGGTGGGCTTGGTCCCGGCGACGCAGCGGGGATCCGGTCGATCTGCCACAATGTAGAGGATCTCTTCGTCCGTCACGTCCAGGTATTGGAGCAGGATCAATCGGAGCATGATCCGCCCTTGCATGGGCATGGCGGCAATCACGGATTCGATCTTTTCAACGGTGAGGGGTGATGCCGGGGAAGCGATAGTGGTCATGGGGTTGAGGCCTCTACTTAGGCTATGGAAAAAACTCTGTGGGTACGCCCTTCAAAGCAGGCTGGGGTCAAGGTTGAGCGAACATCAGCCTCTTTCCAGTTCACCCTTAACCTCAGCCTTTACCTTGACGGAGTTGGCACCCTATCCGGCATCTGTTATGCCGTACCGGAATGATGTGATTCCAGATAGAGGGCGACATATTCGCGGATTTCCTGGATGGTTCCTTTGACGAACATCTCTCTTGGTATTTCGACTCGTGTGAGCATGGCCGGATCAACTCCGCGGTCAATTGCGTATTCCTCATCGATGTACAGGCTCAGCGACCCATCTGAAAAGCGGATCGCATAGAGAGCATTGTTTTCAGCCATTAGTCTGGTTCATCTGCTTTATCTGGTTTGTCTTGTTTGTTTAGTTGATTTGGTCCGAAGAACGAAAGCAACCAGACAAACCAAATGAACCAAACAAACCAGTCTCTATCACTACAGGTACCATACGAGCGATTTAGCTGTCAAAGCGGGGAATCCGCTCTGGGAGATGATTTGCGTGGAAACAGTATCAAGGTGACATGATGTCGGTCGCCCATGTCGGCTGGGTGAACAGGGTCTAAACAACAGGGCCTTCGGTCTCACGACCGAAGGCCCTGTTGTTTGTCTCTCTTCAACCCGGTGTCAGCCGCCGAGCGTGTCGAGCATTTCCTTCAGGCTTTTACGAATGCAGGTAAAAATCGGTGTATCGCGCAGCGTGTAGCGAGAGCCTTCTGTTTCGCGGAGTGCCATCACGAGATCCAGGAAATCTTCCGGCTTATCGCTCTCAAACGCCACCACCCATTCCTGGTCGTCCAGGCCGAATGAATAGCTCGTGTTCAATTTCACTGAGGGAAAGCGATGGCCGACTTCGATGTGCTCGTCCATCATGCCTTGCCGCGCTGCCTTCGTGAGCAGGAACCATTCGCGTGTCTTCAGGAACGGGTAGACGAAGATATACTTGGCCTTTCCCGGAACGACGGTCAGACGCTTACTCTCTTGATTTTCGTGTGTGTGATGATCCACGTAAACTGAGCGTTTGGTGATCGAGAGATAGGAGTAAGGAGTGGTGAGATATTGTCCCAACCCCGAGGCCAGGATCCTCGTGGTCATGTCCTGGAAGAGTTCCAACTCATAACCAATCCGCCATAGCATGATATCGCAGTCGCCCCTGATTCCGATCGAAGAATACGGAACCACGAGGACTTTGCCGGTATAGTCCTCGACCGCACGCATGAATTCCTGTTTACCTTTGGTGCGTTCACTCTCGGGGAGGCGTCGCCAGGCCGGGTCGATTTTATAGAAGGCGAAGTTGATATATTGACGTTTAGGTGCTTGGGGTGCTGAGGTTTGTTCAGGTGTC
>DATDFW010000424.1:0-3547 GCA_036522375.1 Nitrospiraceae bacterium | reverse complement strand
CTGATCGTCGGTCGGCAATTGCTTCCGATTCCACCCTCCACCGAGCGCGCGGATGAGAGCAACGGAGGACTTGAGCAGGTCGGCCTTGATTACAACGAGATCGATGCGCGCCAAGAGTGTGTTGAGCTGCGCATAAATGAGTTCAAGGCTGGAAGCCAAACCACCCCGATAGAGTTCCATAGTCATGTTTTGTGTTCTGAAATTGGCCCCGACGGCGGCGTCTTGCCGATCGACTGCGACCGTCAGGCGGTTCGTCATGCTCAAATTGTTCTCGACCTCGCGAAAGGCGTTGAGCACCATCGAACGGTATTGGTCTTCCGTCTCGCGATAGGCCGACCAGGATTGTTGCAAATTGGCGCGACGATATCCGCCCTGGAAGATCGGCAGTGAAACGGCGGAACCATAGGACCAGAAACTATTGGCCAGCTTGAAGAGATTGACACCACCATCCTCGAACCCGCCGGTGAGCCGGAACGACACATTGGGGAAAAAGGCGGCGCGGGTGATGCCGATGACGCGGTTCGCCTCCGCCATCCGGCGTTCCATCCCGGCGATGTCGGGTCGACGCTCAAGCAGGCTGGAGGGAATCGTGGCTGGAATCGTGAAAGTCGCCACTCGAAGATCATCGACCGGGTCGAGTGTAAAACTCGCCGGAGCCATGTTGAGGAGGATGGCAATCGCCTGTTCCGTGACTTGGCGTTGACCTTGAATCTGAGCTAATTTCGTCTCAGTGCTGAACAGCAAAGATTCGACGCGGGCGACGTCGAGTGCCGATGCAATCTTGCCGACGAACTGCCTCTGGACAAGGTCGAGCACATTTTTGTAGAGCGCGATCGATTGGTTATAGATCGCCAATTGTGCGTCGTAGCCGCGTAGCGTGAAATAATCCGACGCAATCTCCGCTTGTAGGCTAAGGCGCGCAAGGCCAAAGTCGGCCGCACGCTCTTCGGCACGGTAGATCTCAGCACGAGTCGCATTGCGGAGTGCCGACCAGAAATCTGGTTCCCAGGCTGCGATTCCTCCAAGCTCCACGGTATGTTGCGTAAGGTCAATACCCTCAGGACGAAATAACTTCTCGTTGGATATCCGATTGTTGGAGCTGCCGAACCCCAAGCCGATCTGGGGGAGGTATTGCGCCCGGGCCTTCATCATCACATAGCGGGCCTGAACGAAGCGCTCCGCGGCCGCTTGCAAATCCGGATTCGCCGCTATTGCCTGCTCGATGAGCCTATTCAGCACCGGATCGTCGTACAGTTTCCACCAATCCAGACGCAGTTCGCCATCAGCCGGTTTCGCTTCCATAAACGGACTCGACCCTCGCCAGGAAATAGGAACGACATATTGAGGTGGTTCATAAGAGGGTGCCAAATCGACGGCCGGGCCCCACCAACTGCACGCGGGCAGGGTGAGCGCTAGCAACAGGAAGCTCGCACACAGCGCCGTGGCTCGACTGGTATTCGACAACTCCGCTCTTAATGACACGCGCTTTCCCGTCATTTGGACGCAGCTTCCGTGGTCGGTAACTCATGTACCGAAGGTTCAACTTCAATCTGATATCCAGGTGCGGGCGTGATGATAATCACCTTGTCGTCTTCCAGCAACGCAGCGCTGGGATTGTTGATAATGCGGTCGGTCGGGGAAATCCCTTCTTGAATCTCCATGGCATTGTCGAGGACTCTGGTCACGGCGATGGGTTTGAAGTGCACGTGGTCGTCCTCACCCACCAGGGCTATTTGCGCGCCGTGCTCCTGGAAGACCAACGAAGTGGTTGGTATAGTGAGGACCTTCCTATCGACCGGAGCTGTGAGACGGACTGTGGCATAGGAGCCGGGCCACAGCGCCCCGTCCTCGTTGTCAATCTCAAAGACCGTGATGGCCGTACGCGTGCTGACGTCGAACCCACGAGCGACGGTCAAAAACTTTCCGGCGAAATGACGATTGGGGAATTGTGGCACCGTCACGTCGGCCGTCAGGCCTGGCTGGAGAAAGGGCCCGAACGCCTCAGGCACGCTGACGAAGAGGCGCAGCTTAGTGACCTCGGCCACGGTAAAGAGGTCCCTGATTCCGCCAGAATTACCCTCTCCAGAGCTCGCTTCTTTATTGACGTAGTTCCCAACGTTGATGTTGCGAACGGTCACCACGCCATCAAAGGGTGCGACGATCGTCTTGAACCGGATCAGTGCCTCGAAGTTCTTGACATTCTGCTCCGCGGCGCTGACTCTCGCCGCTTGGGCTTTCGCCTCTTGGACCTGTACCGAGATCGCCTGTTCCGAGACCGCCTGGTGCTGGCGCATATTCAAGTAGCGTTTCGCGGTCAGGTCAGCCAGGACATACTTGGCACGCTCGGTTTCCAGATCAGCCTTGGCTTGGGAATATTGGGCGTCGAGAGCCGGCGCGTTGATTTCAGCAAGGACATCGCCCTTCGTTACCTGCGCGCCGTAATCCTTGTACCACATCTTCACATAGCCAGTGACCTGTGCGTAAATCTGTGCCTCATACCAGGCCTGAATATTGCCGGGCAGCGTAATCGTCTCGTTCGGCGGCAACAGCTTTGGATTTATTACGGACACCCTCTGGATAGAGCGGTCAACCGCTTCCTCCTTCAGAACTGCCGCATCGATTCCGCCGACATAGAAACGGTAACCGAAATAGGCCACGCACAAGACAATTGCCAGAATCGCCAGGCCTCTCCCACGCAGACTATTCATATCAGACTTGCTCCTTTTGGCGAGTGCTCCGCCGGTTATAGATCATGGCGTACATGCAGGGCACAAAATACAGGGTAAAGATGGTGGCAACCAGTAGGCCTCCCATGACGGCGCGACCCAACGGCGCATTCTGGGAGTTCGCCAGCGCCATCGGCAGCATACCGATGATCATGGCTGAGGCGGTCATGAGCACCGGTCGGATGCGAGCTTTTCCGGACTCCACCGCAGCCCGGATCGCGTCGCCATGGACGGCGATCCGCTCGCGGGCGTAGGACACGAGCAGGATCGCATTGGCTGTCGCCGTGCCCATCGTCATGATCGCGCCCATCAGCGCCGGCACTGAAATGTTCGTATGGGTCACGAACAACGCCACCGCGATGCCCGCCAATGCGCCGGGCAAGGCCGTAATGATGATGAAGGGATCGACCCAGGATTGGAAATTGACGACGATCAGCAGATACACCAGCACGACCGCGGCGATGAGGCCGAAGAGCATTTCACGAAGTGCCGCGCGCATCACTTCGGCCTGGCCTTTGATTTCGATGATCGAGCCCCGGGGAAGCTCCGACTCCATGCTGTGGATGACCTCCTCGACATCTTCCAGGACGGAGTTGAGGTCGCGTCCCTCGGCGGACACGTAGACATCGATCAGCGGCAAGATGTTTCCATGCGTGACGGCACCGGGCGTGCCAATGGCTGAAATCTTCGCCAAGTTGCCCAGGAGCTGCACATTTCTCATACCTTCGGAGCGTTCGTCGGTCCGTTCCTCCCGACCAACCGGGACGGTCATCAAATCCTTGACGCTTGTGAGCTGCGCCTGCGGCGTATAGACATTGATC
>DATDFW010000423.1:0-4465 GCA_036522375.1 Nitrospiraceae bacterium | reverse complement strand
AGCAGGCAGACCGTTCTTCTTGCTCGCAGAGCCCCCACGATAAAACGGCCGTCGCTCGATGCGCGCAGTAGGGGATCAGCCAGTCCACCCGTTAAGAGAGTCGAAGAAGAAAGGTCGGTCAGTTCCAGGGTACTTCCCCACAGAGCAGACTTGCGAATTTAAACAATCTGCTTTCGCAATCTTCCCCAGTAGGCGGTTCCCACGTAGCCGCAAGCAAAGCTGCCTGTCGTGAGCGTTATGATCTGATAGACCTTGCTCCGGGGGATTTTCACCTTCACGGCAGGGTTCAAAAGATCGGGCGAATTCATGACCAATTTGAGCGATTCGCCTGCAGAGAGGATCGGCCACATGCAGGAGAGTCGGAGGCGGGTTTCGTACCGTGGAACCGACATGGCATACATCCAGCCCTGATCGAGATGCTCTGTGGCAATCCGAACGAGTGTGCTCAGTACAGGCCGAAAGCGTGAGAGGTTTTCCTCATTCAGCAGATCGCGCGCTTTAAGCCCCGCTTCAGATAGCATCGTCTCCGGGATGTAACATCGGCCTTTCTGCAGATCGTGAGCAGTATCCTTTACGATGTTCGTGAGCTGCAGCCCTTTCCCAAACCGGACACCGACTTCCGACATCTCTCTCACATTCCACGATGCGAGTGCCCTCCGATGGGCGCACATGAGATCGGTCCAGAATTCGCCCACACAGCCCGCTACATAATAGGTGTACCGATCCAGATCATCCCATGTCTTCAGCGCAACCAGATCTTTGACCGAGTTCCCTGGGAAGACGCTGAGATCCATTTCCATGCCTTGTGTGAGCGTTGTCATGAGTCGTTGCACGCAACGCCGGTCGTCTGACGAAAACTCTTGAAATAATTTAAAACAATCTTCCAATCGTTCAAGGAGCAGGCGCTCGGACGAATCTCGCTGGAGCGGCCCCATGGCACTCTGGATTTCACGGATTTGCCCCCAGGAAATCCGATCGTTGACGAACTGTCCCTTGAGCTGGCCAAGAAAATCCAATCGACGTGGCCGATCGATTAATTCTGTGTCGGCGATTGTATCGGCAGCCCGAGCGAAGAGGTACGCCAAGCTTACTTGATCACGCACATCTGCCGGAACCACGACCAACGTCGTGTAGAAGAGACGAGACACTTGCTTGAGGAGATCGCGGAGCAGTTCTTGCTTGGAGGTCTCTACGCTCGTAGCCACATCTATCGCACTTCCAGCGTCCCTTCCATCCCCTTGTCCCGATGGCTGGGCAACGGCCAGAGCCGTTTGTCGCAGTAGATGGGAAATGTGCCGGGCTGAGTCGGTGTAAACTTAATGGTGACGGTCTTGCCTGCACTCACATCCTGTTCGACGGATAGGCTTCCGGTTGGGCTCTTGATGATGAAATTATGAGGCACTATTGTCGTTACACTGGTCAGAGTTAGTTCAACCGGTTTTCCAGCTTCGACAATCAAATGGTTTGGGGCATACGAATAACTATCAAGTGTGACTGTTGCTCGCTGCACCCCGTCTTCCGCCACCGGGATTATCAATGAATTGTCGGAATGGGAAGGATCCGCTGCATTAACGATTGTCGCGGCGACAGATGTTATCAATCCTATCGTCGTCAATATGTCAAGCCATCGCCTTGGCGCCTTCTGCATGACGCAGTTCTAACAGGAAGAACGAGAACGGGTCAACTTTATCCAGGAGTTTCAGTCACTTCTGCCGTTGCTTCCTCTGGCACCTTGACCTTGACAATTACGGAGTTATTTTAAAATCCATTATCTCGATTGGGATGCATTTCGCAGGATCGGTTAGTATAATCATTCTCACCGGCGAATCGCCTGAAATAACAGGACGAGAACCTGGTCGTGAAGGAGGGATCTCAATGAAGTGGATGAAGGGTATTTTCCTACTGTTGGTCGCGAATATTTTGATCATGGTGACGCTCTCGCTCACCGTGCCGGTGCTGATCAATGTCGTACTGCCCATGTTCGGACTCGATCTCCGAGGAATGGTTGACCTTACTTCCTTAGTCTGGGCCCTTGCCTTCGGCTTTGGTGGTGCCTTTATCAGTTTGGCATTCTCCAAACAAATGGCCAGAGCCATGTTGGATTGCCGACAGATCGTTCAACCACGGTCGCAAGCCGAACAGGTCATTTATGGTACTGTCCAGGACATCGCGCAACGGCTCCATATTACGATGCCCGAAGTGTGGATCTATGACTCCCCCGATCCCAACGCCTTCGCAACCGGCCCCAGTAAAAACAACTCAATGGTGGCTGTCTCGACCGGGTTATTGAGCAATCTGCAAGAACAGGAAGTGCGGGCTGTCCTCGCCCATGAAATGGGGCATGTATATAACGGCGACATGTTCGCGACGACTGTGCTTGCAGGGCTGATGAACACCTTCGTGTACTACCTTGCGATGTGGGTGCGTCGGTTCTTCGGAGAACGTGATCAAGCGGCGCTTGGATTTGGGTTGTCGATCGTAATTCAGATTATCGTCAGTATTATGGCCTCGGTTCTAATCTGTTGGTTCTCGCGCCACCGTGAATTTGGTGCAGATGCCTTTTCCGCCAAGGTCTATGGCAAGGATTCAATGATCTCGGCCCTTCGTGCGATCGATCGATGGGTTACCCGTTCACAGGTTGAATACTCCACGCAGGATGCGCTCGCAACGATGAAAATCTCGGGTAATTCCTCTGGGTTCTTGCGTCTCTTTGCCACGCATCCGCCGATGGAGGCCCGTATTGAGGCCTTAGAGCGGCTCTAACGAGTCCATCGTTCAGGCGATGTCGTCGCTCGTATCATCAACAGTGACGCGCTCAGGTTTTCCGATAAAATGAAATATGCGCGCGATATTCCTGGATCGCGGCAGCTAGGGATTGGCTGCCGCGAGGAATATTGGCATCCAGGGCATCTTCAACGTCAGGATCATCGATTTCCACGTCATAGCGGTCTTGCACGTTGGTCCTGACAGGCCCTTGTGTTACCTCTCGCGGCATGAAAATCTCCTTCCAAATTTCCTTCTCGACTAGACACACGTCTCTGAACCGCTCATAGAGCAGCGTCAGCTTCTCTTGATCCGTGACTTTAACGCGCTCTCCCATTTTGTTCCTGTTCTCAGTCAATGATTACGGGTATCGCCGCCAAATTTATCGTCCTTCGGCCTCTTGGTAGTTTGCAAGCACTCCCAGGCAGGCCTACCTGTGCGGATTCACGCTGACAGGGGCCGCGTCGTCGACAATGGTAAACCGCATCGTACCCACTTGATTGCCTGCATGAAAAGACTGTTGGCCGAGCGGTGTGATGAACAGTTTTACCAGATACGTCCCAGGGTCCCAAGCATCTCCCGGCTTCTTGAGTTCCAGAAATCCATAACGTTCATGCCCCGGTACTTCCAAGGTGTCTTTGCCGAGTGGTATAGATGAGAGCACACCATTCTCTCCCTCCAGAAACCACTGTGCGCTGAACTGGGCGGGATCTTCCAACGGTGCTGATTCGAAGACGATATAGATCACGGGAATATCCCGAGGAAACACCGATCCAGGCTCGATGGGTTTGAGTCGTGGATCCTGTGTGTACCAACCTTTACGCCCGAATGTATCCCACTCGATGTCATACCCTTTGGCCATCTTGATCCAGGTAAAAAGGGACTGCGGGATCCCCTTCTTCTGTTCGTCGAACGACGGACTTTGCGTGGGATCGACCTCTGTTGTGATTTGTTCCTTGGGGGCGAAGAGGTCCCGCGCTTCGACCTCCTGCCAGACACACAGGACAACGCTCAGGCCGGCAAAGAGGCTTGCCAAGAACTGCCTTCTGATAATTCTGGTCTCCATCATGGGGAGCATCAACCTGCTGTCCAATCGTACCAAGATGGTATCGAGAGATCACCAAGGGGTCAATAACAGATGGAACAGATTGCTCATGTATTTCATGGTTAGCTACCTTCTGTGTTACGCTCAACCGGAACTCCATCAAAGACAAGGATAATGTGTCTCTGACACAGCCAGGTTACATGGAAGAGTCCAGGCCGATCGACGTCAGACCGCAGAGTGCAAGTGAGCAAGGCCGCCTTTACGGCTTCCGAGATGGTGCCTGCCAGGCTGTCACACAAGGAAGCGGGGAGCAATACCTCTCCGCTTTTGCGCTGCTCCTTCATGCAAGCCCGTTTCAATTAAGTGTCTTGTCGGCATTGCCGCAACTCATCGGGACAGGGGCCCAACTCGCCTCGGTCAAGTTATTACAGTGGTTCCCGGATCGCAAAGCCCTCATCTGTGCCGGCACCATTGGGCAAGCCCTCGCCTGGATTCCTATTGTGCTCCTGCCGCTGCTGTTTCCTCAGTGGGGCCCTTGGCTCCTCGTGGTTGGTGCCGCCGCCTATTTTGCCTGTGCACAGTTCACCACGCCGGCTTGGAATAGCTTGATTGCCGGTTGGCTCGACCAACATGAACGAGGCGCCTATTTCGCACGCC
>DATDFW010000422.1:0-3038 GCA_036522375.1 Nitrospiraceae bacterium | reverse complement strand
CCGATCCTTCAGAACCCACTGCAGTGACGCACACCCACTCTGCCGGTAGCCGTATTGAGCATCTGTTTGAAACCCTCGTGTTCGCCAGTCGCTGGATTCAAGCCCCACTCTATGGCGGCCTCATCGTGGCCGAGCTGCTCTACGCGTATAAGTTTCTCGTCGAATTGTGGGAGATGATCAGCCACATCCATCAGCAACAAGAGACCGTTTTCATGCTGGGGGTCCTGGGATTAATCGATGTCACCATGGTGGCGAATTTGCTCACGATGGTGATTATCGGCGGCTATGCCACCTTCGTGAGCAAATTGGATTTAGAGGGCCATCCCGATCGGCCGGACTGGCTGACCCACATTGACCCCGGTACCATCAAGATTAAACTGGCAGCCTCGCTGATCGGTATCTCCAGCATTCATCTTCTCAAATCGTTCGTCGATATCGAGCATGAAGACCCAGAACACGTGAAGTGGAAGATCTTTATTCACATGACGTTCCTCGGGTCTGCCATCCTCCTCGCGTGGACCGATAAGATTATGCAGAAAGAACGCAAGCACTGATACAAGGTGCCAATGCCCAGGTGTTCAGGCTGAAGTTGGTTTCTATCCCTAACAGCCATCAGCCTATCTACCTGCACGAGGCAAGGATGACGCGAGTACTACATTCCCTCATTGCCCTGCTGGTCATCCTACTCGTACAAACTGGCTGCAGTTCTTCGGTCCTGCAACTTCGCGACCAACTGGATCTGTATCACGGAGAGTTCCGCCAGAAGTTGGCCGACAAGAAAGAGCTCGAGACAAAGTTCCTGGCTTGTACCGGACAAGCCCACGACGAACCCTTGAGCGAACGCCGTGATATCGGTACGTCGCTTGAGTCGCTGTCCTCACAAACTCATCAAGGGCGAGGGATGAACATCCGTCCCCTGGCAGCCGTCATCGATACGATTCGACGCCGGCATCACGATAAAGGCGCATCTCTCTCCATCCTTGCCGAGGTCCTCAATGATATGGCCAACGAAACAACTGCGCGCATCGATCTGGGCAAACTCACACAGGTCATCGAAACGACCGGGCGATGGCATGGGCATTTCGGTCTGGATGAGGATCAACTCGAACAGGATTCCTCTCGCTTTGCTCAGATGCTATTGGCGTACAACAAAGCATATTTTGGCGATCTCCGCTTCACGCCAAGATCGGACTCCTCGGGAGTCGACCTTCGTGGGATCGTCAACGTAACCTCGAAAGGATTCGTCGATCGAAACGGCAATGCCTTGCTGTTTCCGGGGATCTCGCCAGAAATTGGGGTGAACCCCGCCCAATCAGTTCGCATCTCGGCCAGCACGGTCAACTCTCAACGTGTCAGTGCCGATCTGACACGCATCTTTCTGGAAGCCTTCTTTGACGCGGCCTATCGAGTACCGGCCGTTCATGGCGCGACCGCATTACGAGTGCGACCGAACTCTCAGGAATCGTTCTACCCTGAATTCGATGCCAATCATCCCGTGATCCCTCTGGAGGCCTTAGCCCGAGTAACCCGTGACGCCTTGCGCGCCGAAGCCGCTGTGACGTCGCTCGTGGGGAGAGCCGTTCGTGGTGGAAGTGTCTTCGGCACACAGAATGAAACGCTGGCAGCTTCGCTTGAGACCGCCGCTGGAGTCATCGCAAAAAAGTTCGTCGAACACGAGGGGTTCTGCTATTTCCAGGTTACGATCGCTGTGCGTGACCAGAATGAGCAGAATGCGAGGTAACCATGCCTGTGACCTTCGAGGAAACCATCGTTAAGAAATATCTGCCGGCAATCCGCTGCATATCTCTCAAGAGTAAGGCCCTAAAACCCAGAAGCGACCACCCGGCGGTTGAAAAGAAGTCCGGATGCCACTCGAACCGACACCAAAGATGCAGGATCCGTCATCGCTGACACCGTGGCGTCTTGCATAGGGAGCACACATGCAATACGACCTTGTATTTGAAGGAGGTGGTGCGAAGGGTGCGGTTTTTGTCGGAGCTATCCAGGAATTCGAACGACGAGGACATACGGCTCGTCGCTTTGTCGGCACCTCGGCAGGTGCGATCACGGCGACACTGATGGCAGCCGGTTACACGTCAGCGAAGATGTTGGCCGTCACCAAGGAAAAGACTGCCGATGGGAAACCTCGTTTTTCGACGTTCATGGATATTGCTGAAGAGTTCTCGGCAGCAGACATCGACAACAGTCTCGCACGGGAGATTTTCAATCGCGTGGATCTTCCTTTGGTTCCCACCTGGGTAGAGCAACAAGTCGATAGGGCGTTACTGTCTCAATTCATGAGCATGTCAGTGTATCGAGAGTTATTTTCTTTCGTGGAGCGAGGAGGTCTCTACGCCGGCGACGCCTTTCTAAGCTGGATTCGAGAGAAGCTCGACATGGGCGCATACAAGCTGAGCACCGCCACGTTCGCTGATTTCAGGCAGAAAACCGGCAGCGATCTCTCGCTGGTAGCCTCCGATACGACCGGCCACCAGATGCTCGTGCTCAACCATCGGACCGCCCCGAAATGCCCCGTAGCCTGGGGCGTCCGCATGTCGATGAGCATTCCCTTCATCTGGCAGGAGGTACGCTGGAACCCTTCCTGGGGCACCTACCAGGGCAAGACGCTCGACGGTCATACCATCGTCGACGGCGGTGTGCTGTCGAATTTTCCTCTGCGGTTGCTCACTTCACATGAGCCGGACGTTGTCGACGTCATGGGAGATACCGATCCGGACGGGGCGCCCAACCTCGGCCTGTTGATCGACGAAACACTAGCAGTGCCCAATGCCGGCCAGCCCGCAACACCAAAAGCCGATGACAGCCTGAAGGCCGACCTCCTTCAGCACACAAAACGCCTCCGGACCATTCAACGCATCACACGTCTGGTGGATACGATGACGAGCTCGTTCGATCAGCACATCATCGATGCGCATGGTAATGAGGTCTGTCGGTTACCGGCTGGTGGGTACGGAACGACGGAGTTCAACATGAGCGAACAACGGATGACCGCCTTGATCGAGGCTGGCCGTGTTGCT
>DATDFW010000421.1:0-3815 GCA_036522375.1 Nitrospiraceae bacterium | reverse complement strand
GCTTGAAGGCTGAAGGCCGGGGATCGAAGTTCCAAACACGTGTGTTTTCTATCCCGGCTGTCTCACTTGTCGCGCTCGCCTCGCGAATCCCGCATGTCCCGCGGAATCATGCGGCGATCGAGGTCAGACGTTTTTGTCGTTGGCCTACGATATCAAGCGCGGCGACGCGATAGGTTTCTGCCAACGTCGGGAAGTTAAAGATGTTCTCGACAAAAGAGTCGACTGTGGCCGCATGCTGAAGCGCTATCTGGGCGACATGGATCAGTTCCGTCGCACCCTCCCCGATAATCTGAACGCCAAGGAGGTATTCGCCGGTCGGATCGGCGACCATCTTCAGTAAGCCATTCTGAATGTCTGAAATTTGACCGCGAGCAATTTCGTTATACTTCGACCGCCCGATCATGACCTCTCGGTATCGTTTCCGACCTGCCACTTCATCAAGTCCGATACTGGACATCTCGGGGATTGTGTAGATACCGATCGGAATGGTATCGGCTGAACGTCCCTCCGGAAGATTTAAGGCATGGCATACAGCACGCCGGCCTTGTTCCATCGCAGAGGACGCCAGACCAGGAGGACCGATGAGATCGCCGACGCCATAAATATGGGGGATAGCTGTCTGGCAATGGTCATTGACGGCCAGCGTTCCTTTTTCGGTGACTGTCAGGCCTGTAGCTGCGAGGTTGAGTTCCTCCAGATTTGCCTGTCGCCCCAAGGCCACAAGCATTTTGTCACCGGTGATCACCTGTCCATCCTGGAGTGTCGTCACCACTTGTGAGATGCCATCCCACCGGACGTCTCGAATCGCTTGGGCCCCGCAATAGCGGCCGCCTTCCCGCTCAAAGCTTTGCACGAACGTGCGAACGAGTTCCGCATCGAAAAACTGCAGGGGACGATCAGCCCGATCGATGATTGTGACCTGTACACCGAGCGCGGAAAAGATCGATGCATATTCCGATGCAATGATGCCCCCGCCCAATACGGTAAGGGAACGTGGCAGGTAGATCATGGAGAGAATCGAGTCGCTGTCGAGAATATGTTCATGGTCGATTGGAATGTCGACCGGTGCACGGGGTCTGGACCCAGTTGCAATGACGATCGTGTCAGCGGTGAGGGTTTGTGTGATGCCGTCGACCGTTAACATTTCGATCAGACTGTCAGAGCGAAATTGGGCGCGTCCATGGAACAATGTGATACCGTTGCGCGTCAACTGGTTCATCATGTAATCGCCATGTGATGTGACGACCTCGTCCAAGCGACGCATGAGTGTCGAGACCATCAGGGTTTGCGTGTCCAGCGTGGCCGAGGACCGTTTCATCCGGTCCATGTGCAGCGCACTTTCGCGGAGCGTTTTGCTTGGAATGGTACCCCGGTACACACAGGCGCCTCCGACACCAGGCTCGCGTTCAATCATGGCGACATGTTTGCCTGCTTTGGCGCCTTGGATGGCGGCCTTTTGGCCGGCTGGACCGCTTCCGATCACCACAATGTCATAACGAAGGACTGTACTCATTGTGCCATGGTGTCCACGAGATTGAGGACCTTTTCTTTGAGACTGAGTAACGCATCAATATCGTTGGGATAGAGATTGAGATCGGCAAAGACACTGTGTTCACGAAGCGTCTGGTCATCGAAGGAATCGGGAATGAGGATGTAGGTGGCCAATCGGTCCGCCAGACAGGTCATCATCGCTTCCTGTCGATGCGAGGGCGCCTGCTCATATATCCCATAGTAGGTAATGGCTTGAGCCACCTGTGGAGGCAAAGCCCATTCAGTTGCGATTAAGCTGCCTATCCGGGAATGATAGCCGTCGATGAAGGCGATGATCGCACTGGGCTCGAGGGGGATATGCATTTCAACGGCGATGGTCGTGACGGTCTTGAGCACGACCGGTTTTCCAACGGCATGCAGCAGCCCGCACAGGTAGGCACTTTCCACATTATATCGGCGCATGCGCGCAATTTCCTTGGCATAGGCTCCGCTGGCCAGCGCATGGCGCCAGAGCTGACGTACATCAGCCTCGTGGCCCGGGATCTTGACGGTCCCGCTCTTCAGAGAAATCGTGACGGCAATCTCCGACAGCTGATTGACACCGAGCATGGCAACGGCATGTTGCAGCGAGGCAATCGGCGTCCGAGGCATATAGGCGGGCGAGTTGGCAATTCTCAGAACATGGGCTGCCAATGCCTGATCCTGGTGAATAAGGGCGGACAGTCTGGCTGCATCCGCCGATGGATCATTCGCCAGGGCCATGACCTTACCGGCGACTTGTGGGAGTACGGGGAGATCGATTCGATCCTTGTCGATCCGTTCGACCAAGGCTCGTTCAACCTGCTCTGGCATTTTAAGATTCTGTGATTGATCGATATCGGTAGTCATGCCGCAGGTGGTTCTTGAGGGCCGTTCGCGTCCAATGTATTTCAGTACAATCTCTTGTCGGTGGAAACGGTGTAGAACTTTAATCCATGGCTCTGGACATCAGGTCGTGGAATCCATGCACTTATAGAGGCCTTCATGAAGTACGTTGGGCCGGTAGCGGGACTGTTTTTCTAGTCCTGTCGCGAGTGAGAGAGATAATACGTAGTCCTTAAGATGTCAGATGATTACGCGGAAATTTTTCTATGTGTACCGTTGCGGTTGGTCATGGTTAGAGCCAATTAGCCTCATTGCTATTGGTCATAAACATATGTAAATTCCAGCGCAATGATGCGGTAGTCGAATTGTGAGGCTGCCCATGCATGACCAGTCTCGCCTCTCTTGCTCACACATGACTGAGTTCGGTGCCTTCGCATCTGGTCTTCCAAGACTGACAAAGACTCGTACATTGCTGGAAATCCAGCATATACAGAACAGCCTTGAGAGACTTGCCTTCCATGCTTTTGACGACCTCAGAGGGTATTCACTTTCCCATCGAGGAGGCTCCCTTGTCTAGCATGAAACCGGTCAGAGTGTTGGTCGTGGATGATCACGAAGTCACTCGAGTAGGATTGCGGACGGTACTGAGTCGAGAGAGCAGCATCCATGTTGTTGGCGAAGCCATGAGCGTCAAAGATGCTGTCGATGAAGCCTGTCGCCTCCAACCAGATGTTGTATTGATGGATGTCCGCTTGTCCGGCGGCAGTGGAGTGGACGCTTGTCGTGCCATCAGGGATTACTGTCCCGCCACACGCGTACTCTTTCTTACCTCCTATCAGGACGATGAGGCAGTGTTAGCTGCAGTGATCGGCGGGGCGGCCGGATACCTGTTGAAGCACGTCAATGCCGAAGCCTTGATACGAGCCATCCATGCCGTGGCACAAGGGCAGTCTATCCTTGATCCGGCCATTACCCAACCTCTTTTAACCCGTATGAGGCTGCAGAAAGAGGAGCCAACCGAATCCCAACGAACGGCCCTCTCCACCCAGCAACATCGTGTGCTCGCGCTCGTTGCCGAGGGCAAAACGAACAAGGAGATCGGCTCATCGCTCGAACTCAGCGATAAGACCGTGAAAAATTATATCCGGTTCATTTTCCAAAAACTGAAAGTTACCAGGCGTGCTCAAGCTGCGGCCTTTTTTATTCGTGACTCTCCCTCGGAGCATCTGTCAGACTTGCCACCGTCGCTGCGGATGGATAAAAAACCTCTGAAATCTCGGTAACTGACTCCAGTCGAGCTGTTCCATTCCTTCCCGCCGGTGGTACCCCGCGAATTACCTCTGTTGCTGCTTCGTTCAAGAGGTCCGGCTCATCACGACGATCTTGTCACTGGTGATGCTTCTGCTCGTGTGGGAGTCTTCTTGGTGCTATATGTATTGACGGGACGCTCCTATCGTTGC
>DATDFW010000420.1:0-8605 GCA_036522375.1 Nitrospiraceae bacterium | reverse complement strand
CATCGCACAGCCGAACCACCCAATCATGGCTGCGCCGATACCGGAGGTAATATGATCATAGCCCGGTGCGATGTCGGTCGTAAGAGGCCCCAGGGTATAAAAGGGCGCTTCCTGACAAGCCTTCAGCTGTTTCTCCATGTTCACCTGGATCATGTGCATGGGGACATGACCCGGTCCTTCAATCATCACCTGAACGTCGTGACGCCAGGCAATCGTGGTGAGTTCACCTAATGTGTCCAACTCGGCGAATTGCGCTTCATCGTTGGCATCTGCAATGGAGCCGGGACGCAACCCATCACCCAAACTGAACGACACGTCGTAGGCTTTCATGATCTCGCAAATTTCTTCGAAGTGCGTATAGGCGAAGTTTTCTTCATGATGGGCGAGGCACCATTTCGCATGGATCGCTCCCCCACGGGATACGATACCGGTCATACGTTTGGCGGTCATCGGTACATAGGCTAGGCGAACGCCTGCATGGATGGTGAAGTAATCGACTCCTTGTTCTGCCTGCTCGATGAGCGTGTCGCGAAACAGTTCCCACGTCAGGTCTTCGGCCCTGCCTCCGACTTTTTCCAGTGCTTGATAGATCGGTACAGTGCCGATGGGCACCGGCGAATTACGGATGATCCATTCGCGGGTCTCATGGATGTTCTTGCCGGTGGAGAGGTCCATCACTGTGTCGGCGCCCCATCGAATAGACCAAATCATCTTTTCAACTTCTTCCTCGATGGAAGAGGCGACGGCAGAGTTGCCGATGTTGGAGTTGATCTTGACCAGAAAGTTGCGGCCGATGATCATCGGTTCACTTTCCGGGTGGTTGATGTTGGCAGGAATGATCGCACGGCCACGGGCGACTTCATCCCGAAGAAATTCCGGCGTGATCACTGAGGGAATGCTGGCGCCCCACGACTGGCCCGGATGTTGTGGTACTCCGCCGCCATGCCCATTCCGCGATGCCAGTTCGCGCGCCACTTCGCGGGATTGGTTTTCCCGGATGGCAATGAATTCCATTTCCGGTGTGATAATGCCCTTTCTGGCATAGTGGATCTGGGTCACGTTCATGCCGGGTTTGGCTCGGAGCGGCTTGCGGATGTGTTGAAACCGCAATTCGTCCAGTTTTGGATCGGCTGCACGTGCGCGGCCATACTGTGATGAAATCTCGGAAAGCTCGACCACATCGTTTCTACCGATCACCCAATTTCGTCGATAGGGTGCCAATCCAGCCTGCGCATCGATTGTGACGTCCGGGTCTGTATAGGGGCCTGAGGTATCGTAGATCGTGATTGGTTCATTGGCGATGGGCGTATCCCCATTCATGGCTTTGGTGGCAGTCAGGCTGATCTCTCTCATTGGAACCCGCACGTCTGCCTGCGCCCCTCGCACATACACTTTGCGCGAGGCCGGGAAAGGGGTAGTTGTCAAGCCTGATCCGACAGACGTGTGTGTGTCACCGGTTGCGACTCCATTGCCGATTGTCTTGTTGCTCATGGAGGAGATCCTTTCTCCAAAACGTGAACTGTGTTCAGTCATTGAGCATAAAAAAACCGCACCTGATGTTGAGGGTGGTGCGGCAGAGAGACCAACTGTATCCGGTTGTTCTCGCTTCCCTACGCTGGTATTACCCAGGTCAGGTTCTGAGGGTCGTCCGTTTGGGCGGACTCTCAGCCGTATGGCCCCCCTAGCTTCGATGGAGAATCGTATCGCCAGCCTCCTGCATTGTCAACGGGGTATTAGGCCTATCCTGGCCCAACCGGTTGGACTATCAAAGGACTGGGACTCCTTTGCAATCCCAGATTCATTGATTGTCGGGAATCCCTAACGTAGAATGAGTCCATACGCCATTAGGTCAAGGACAGGATGCAAACACTCTCGACACTTCCAAAACCGATCACGGACTACCAGGGACTGCCTGCAGAGGAATTGTTCCGTCGGACGGCTGAGGCCAAACGTGTGCTCGGTGATCGGGTCATGATCCTAGGCCATAATTATCAACGGGATGAAGCCATCGAGCATGCGGATTTTCGCGGGGATTCTCTTCTGCTCTCGAAGTTGGCTGCTGAGCGGTCAGAGCGACCCTATATCGTCTTTTGCGGAGTGCATTTCATGGCCGAGACCGCCGACATTCTAAGCCGCTCGAAACAAACAGTGATTCTTCCTGACATGGCCGCTGGCTGCTCCATGGCGGACATGGCGGCGATCGAACAGGTCGATCAATGCTGGGAGACGCTGGGACGTATCCTGCCGGTGGAAGAAACCGTCATGCCGGCGGTCTACGTGAATTCTGCCGCAGTACTCAAAGCCTTTTGCGGCGAACATGGTGGGATTACCTGTACCTCCTCCAACGCGAAGGCGGTGATCGAATGGTGCTGGACCAGGCGGGAGAAGATCCTTTTTTTCCCGGATGAGCACTTGGGACGTAATACGGCCAACAAGATGGGGCTGCCGCGAGAGGCCATGATCGTCTGGGACCCCTATCAACCCAATGGGGGGAATACGCGTGAAGCCATCCAACGCGCGAGACTCATCCTCTGGAAAGGTCATTGCAGTGTGCACCAAATGTTTCAGCCCGTGCATGTAGACAATTTTCGCAAGCGGTATCCGGATGGAAAGGTGATTGTTCATCCGGAATGTCATGAGGATGTCGTCAATCGGGCAGACCTGTCCGGGTCCACAGAGTTGATTATCCGCACAGTGACGGCGGCATCGCCAGGGACGGCCTGGGCGGTGGGAACGGAATTGAATCTCGTCAATCGATTGAAGCGTGATCTCATCGACAAGACAGTCTTGTTTCTGTCATCCACGGTCTGCCAGTGCGCGACCATGTTCCGGATCGATGGAGCCCATCTCTGCTGGGCAATGGAGAACCTCGCCGACGGCCACGTGGTGAATCATATTGTCGTTCCAGATGATGAGAAACATTGGGCGAAGATTGCGCTGGACCGCATGATGGCGGTGAGCTAATAGCGATCAGTTGTCAGCTATCAGCTTCCAGCGCTGGTACGACGAAGGGGCTGGTGCCTTCCCCCTGCATTCCGGTATATTCCTTCTCAGCCACACTGAAAGCCCCCATCATCATATTCGCGTGTTGATCGCTGAAGGCTGATAGCTTCGCAGCTGGAAAAGATATGGATTATAAGGCCACACTCAATCTTCCCAGGACCGATTTCCCGATGAAGGCGAATTTGCCGCAGCGGGAGCCTGAGCTCCTGGCTTTGTGGGAGCGAGAGGGCTTGTACGAGCAGATTCAGGAGGCGGGGAAAGGCCGACCGCGATATATCTTGCACGATGGTCCTCCCTATGCGAATGGCCGCATTCATATCGGACACGCACTGAACAAGACCCTCAAAGACATCATCGTGAAATCCAAGACGATGGCCGGTTACCAAGTGCCCTATGTGCCAGGATGGGATTGTCATGGCCTTCCGATCGAACATCAGGTCATGAAAGAGCTGGGCGACAAGAAGAAAGAACTGGATGCGGTGGCGATCCGGCGTCTCTGCCGTGAGTATGCGGACAAATATGTCAAGATCCAGCGTGAAGAATTCCAGCGACTCGGCATCTTGGGCGATTGGCAGCATGCCTATCTCACGATGGATTCCGGCTATGAGGCCACGATTATTCGTGAATTCGGTAAGTTCGTGGAACGGGGAGGCGTCTATAAAGGACTGAAGCCGGTGCTCTGGTGCACAGTGGACCAGACGGCGCTGGCCGAAGCTGAAGTCGAGTATGAGGAACATACCTCTCCCTCGATCTATGTGAAGTTTCCGTTGGTCACGTCGCCCACGGTACTGAGCAAGACGTTCCCCGGTGTCATGTTCCCCGGCGGTATGAAGTTGGTCTCTGTCGTCATCTGGACAACGACGCCCTGGACCCTCCCAGCCAATCAAGCGGTGTGTCTGCATGGGGATATCGACTATGCGTTTGTTCAGGTCGGCGATGAAGTCCTGGTCGTGGCGGAGAAGTTACTGGAAAGTGTGGTGAAGGCTTGCCGTCTCGAAGGGGCTCAAGTCTTCGGGGTGAAGAAAGGGAGAGAAGGATTCGAAGGGATCGAGACGCAACGGCCCTTGACGACAGGTCTGTCTCCGATTCTGCTCGGCGACTTCGTGACGCTGGATCAGGGAACCGGCTGTGTCCATATTGCGCCTGGTCACGGCATGGAAGACTACATCCTCGTCCTTGAGCACAATGCCAAGGCGACTCCAGGGGAACGGTTGGAGATTCTGGCACCGGTCGACAATGGCGGACGGTTTACTGATGTGGTGAAGGAGTTTGCCGGCCAGCATGTGTTGAAGGCGAATCCAAAAATTGTGGAGTTCCTACAGGCCAACGGACGTTTGCTGGGCCATGGGTCGTTGAACCACACGTATCCGCACTGTTGGCGTTGCAAGAATCCCGTCATCTTCCGCGCCACCGAACAATGGTTCGTCTCGATGGAGACGAATGATCTCCGGAAAGAGGCGCTGGCCGAGATCGAGCGGGTTCAATGGATTCCAGCCTACGGCCGTGATCGAATTAACGGGATGATCGAGAACCGTCCCGACTGGTGTTTGTCTCGTCAGCGCGTGTGGGGCGTACCAATTCCCGGTTTCACCTGCGTCGGATGCCGGTCTGTTCTGGCTGATCCGATGGTGATCGAACATGTTGCGACGTTGATGGAATCCAAAGGAGCCGATATATGGTTTGAGCAATCGGCCGATGATCTGTTACCCAAGGACACGACCTGTGCGAACTGCGACGGGACAGTGTTCGAGAAGGAGCGAGACATCTTGGACGTGTGGTTCGAATCGGGCGTCAGTTACGCTGCAGTATTGAAAGTCCGGAAGTGGTGGCCGGCCCAGCTCTATCTCGAAGGGTCGGATCAACACCGGGGCTGGTTCCACAGTGCCTTGCTGGCCGGTGTCGTCACCGATCATCGTGCTCCATACAAGGCTGTCTTGACCCACGGATTTGTTCTCGATGGGCAAGGCAAGAAGATGTCTAAGTCGGCGGGGAACGTCGTTGCGCCGCAGGATGTGATCAAACAATCGGGGGCGGAGATTCTTCGGCTTTGGGTGGCGGCGCAGGATTATCGAGAGGACATTCGGATCTCTCCGGAGATCCTGAATCATCTCATCGAAGCCTATCGAAAGATCCGGAATACGTGCCGATTTCTATTGAGCAATCTCTATGATTTCGATCCTGTAAAGGATCGTGTGCCGTATGAGCAGTTGCCTGAGCTGGATCGTTGGGCTCTGCATCGGCTCAGTGAACTGATCGCACGGGTTCGTCAATCCTACGACGATTTTGAGTTTCATACGATCTTCCACGCACTCAACAACTTTTGCTCGGTGGATCTGAGCGCGGTCTACCTCGATATTCTGAAAGATCGGCTGTATACGTTCCGAGCAGATTCGCCGTTGCGTCGAGGATCTCAGACGGTGCTGTTTGAGATTCTCATTGCCATGACGAAGTTGATGGCTCCGATATTGACTTTCACGGCTGAGGAAATCTGGCGGGTACTCTCTGCGCATGTGCCTGGCGGCATGGGAGCGAAGAGCGTGCATCTGGCATCATTCCCTAACGTCGATGCGGCCTGGGCTGATTCGGAACTAGCCGAGCGGTGGGAGCGGCTGTTGAAATACCGTACCCTGGTGCAAGGGGTGCTGGAGGAGAGACGACGGGAGAAGGTCATCGGGTCTTCGCTTGAGGCGAGTGTCCATCTTATGATGAATGTGGAGACCGGTTCCTGGATATCAAAAGCCTGCAGGGACTTAGGTACGCTGTTCATTGTGTCGGAGGTGACGTCGGAACAGCGGTCCGATGCTACGACCGACCTCGTAATCTCCGTAACCAAGTCGACGCACGCCAAATGCGAACGGTGCTGGAACTACAGGCCTGCAGTCGGCACATTCCTCGACCATCCGACGTTGTGCGACCGTTGCGTGGAGGCGGTGAAGTAATGGGAAAGCCTCTTCGCTATTTGCTCCTGGCATTGCTCAGTGCCACGATCATCGTGACCGATCAGGCGACGAAACTGTCCATCATGCAGGCCATGCACCTGAATGAATCGATCCCCGTTGTTCCCAATCTATTCAGCCTGACCTATATCCGCAATCCCGGCGCGGCCTTTGGGTTGCTGGCCGGCAGCAGCGACGCATTTCGTATGGTATTCTTCGGCGTCACGTCGCTGTTTGCTCTGGCCCTACTGGGAACGATTCTCTTCCGGATGCCGGAGAAAGACTGGAAGGGGCAACTCAGCATTGCAGGGATTCTTGGAGGAGCGATCGGGAATCTGATCGATCGATTACGGTATGGCGAGGTGATCGATTTTCTTGATGTCTATGTGGAGTCCTATCATTGGCCGGCCTTCAATGTTGCCGATTCGGCGATCAGCGTGGGGGTCGTCTTCTTGATCATCCATTTCGCCTTTGAGAAGAAGAACGTGCCTCTCTTGCCACATGAACTTCCGCCTGCTTCTTAGCAGGATGCTGAAAAAGGAAGGAACGGGTAGCCCGGTCGTCCTCCTGCTCGCGGAACGCGCACGCTCGGAAGGTGCTCGTTCGACGTGCGCAATCGAGGATCGACCAAGCCACCCGTTAGAGATAGTGGGAAAAACCGCTGCGGCCTTGCTCGCGGAACGGCGCGTCTTGGCGCGCCAGGGTTGGGCGGGTGAGAAGGTCGCCTTTTTGAGCATCCTGCGGGATCGTGTTCTATTGCCCGGGAGATGCAAGCCAGCGGATTCCCAGCGAGCCGACATCGCTTTCCCTTAGCCTGCTAGGTTGAGAGGGTGATGATGAACCCGCCTTGCTCGCGGAATTGGCGCTGCTGCTCGGAGGAAAACATCACGAGCGGTTCAGTGTGGCAGAACTGACATTCTTTCACCGTCACCGGCACGGCACCTTCCCCAAGGCTGGCCAAATGCTGTTTGGCAAGCTTCAGCGCTGTTGCCTCATCCGTCGTCATCACGTCGAAGTGCAGTAGCCCTTTTGTGCTTCTTACCCACGTGTCAAAGACATGGACAGTGTCGGACTGGGATTGAGCCATTGTAAAAAATCCTCCTAGCAAGTTGTAAAACGCTCTGTGGGTGCACCTGAATTCCGCCGATCTGTTCGTTCAGAATAACCGAAGCACTCGCTTGCAAACAATTGCGCGAACGGGACGGGCTGATCTTTGTTGTATGTAGTTCATCCGGGTGGTCGTATTCAACTAAAAAAGAGGACCAACATCTACCTAGAAACCGAAGATGTATAATACAACGATGCCCATGAGGATGCGGTAGTAAGCAAACGGTCGAAGCGTATGTCGTTTCACAAACGAGAGAAAGGCTGCGATCACAATCCAGGCGACGATGAACGATACGAACATCCCGATCCCCAGGGCAAGATAGTCGTCTTGTCGGAAGACGTCCCGAGACTTCCACATTTGATAGCACGTCGCCACGATGAGGGTCGGGAGGGCGAGAAAGAATGAGTATTCCGTTGCGATTTTTCGGTCAAGTCCTATGAGGAGCCCTCCGATGATCGTGGAGCCGGACCGAGACATGCCCGGGAGCAGTGAAGCGCATTGGGCCAAGCCAATCCAGAATGCCGATACCAGACCCACCTGCTCGAGTGTGTGGACACGTGCCTGGTCACGACGAGCTTCGACGGCAAGAATAATCAGGCCTCCGACAATTGAGGAGGCAGCCACGGTTTGGGGTGTAAAGAGATGACTCTTAATCCAACTGTGCGTGACGAACCCGATCGCAGCCGCCGGTAAGAATGCAAGCGCGAGTCCTATGAGAAACCAGAGATTCCAATGTGTCGTCCAGGAGGTGCGCATGACTGTCGACCATGGGGTGGATCCACGTGTTCGAATCATGGCAGAGATGGCCTGCTGCTCCCGGGCTGCCTGTCCGATCAAGGAGGCGAGCTTGTGCCGTTCATAGACAATGACGGCCAGGATGGCGCCAAGTTGGATCGAAATCTCGGCGCTGGCAGCAAGGTCTCCTTCGAACCCTAGGACATGGCCGGCGAGAATTAAGTGGCCGGTCGAGGAGACAGGTAAAAACTCTGTCAGTCCCTCCACGATACCTAAGATCGTGGCGAGACCAGGACCCCATTCATTCATACGATGCTCTTTCTATCTTTCCTGGACAGGTTGCGACCGGATGGCAAATTTCGGGCATCTTCACAAAGCGGCGACAGTCCGTCAAGCAGACAGATGATTTGTTACAGACGTTCCGATGATCGTGGGGCAGAGGACCCCGTAATTCTATTGACAAAATGACAGGCATGGCATACATCCAACATATACGTATCGATGTTGCAGTACCTTCTCATAGCGGCAGTGAGGTTGAGTGAAGACTAGTGGTCGACATCTATATCAGATGCCATGTTCTGTGGAAGGGGAGGTTCGCATGAGGTCAGGGTGGATGACGATGGTCGTGATGATCGGCGCGGTGTCAATGGTGGGCTGTGTCAGCCAAAAGAAGTATGAAGAAGCGATGGTCGACATCGATTCGGCGAAGTTTGAATTGGAGCGGACACGTGCGCAGAAGAATGCTTTGGAGCAACAGGTGAAGACGCTCAAAGATCTCAATGTAAAATTCGGCAACGAGGCTCAGGTCGCCCACGACGAGCTT
>DATDFW010000419.1:0-4194 GCA_036522375.1 Nitrospiraceae bacterium | reverse complement strand
GAGGAGCCCTCCGATGATCGTGGAGCCGGACCGGGACATGCCGGGTAGCAGCGAGGCGCATTGGGCCAAGCCAATCCAGAATGCCGATGCCAGGCCCACCTGTTCGAGTGTGTGGACCCTTGCCTGGTCACGGCGTGCTTCGACGGCAAGAATAATCAAGCCCCCGACGATTGAGGAGGCCGCCACGGTTTGAGGCGTAAAGAGATGGCTCTTGATCCAACTGTGCGTCAGGAACCCGATTGCGGCTGCCGGTAAGAATGCGAGCCCGAGTCCCATGAGAAACCAGAGATTCCAATGCGTCGTCCAGGAGGTTCGCAAGACGGTCGACCATGGGGTTGTTCCACGTGCCCGAATCATGGCGGAGACGGCCCGCTGCTCCCGAGCCGCTTGTCCGATCAAGGATGCGAGCTTGTGCCGTTCATAGGCGATGACGGCCAGGATGGCGCCGAGCTGGATCGAAATCTCGGCGCTGGCAGCGAGGTCTCCTTCGAACCCGAGGACGTGGCCGACGAGAATCAAGTGGCCGGTCGACGAGACGGGTAAAAACTCTGTCAGTCCCTCCACGATACCTAAGATCGTGGCGAGACCAGGACCCCATTCGTTCATGCGATGTCTTTCTGGGACAGGTTGCGCCCGGATGGCAAGTCTCGGGCATCTTCACAAAGCGGCGACAGTCCGTCAAGCAGACAGAGAGTTTGTCGCAGACTTCCCGATGATCGGTGGGGGCAGAGGACCTGTAAATCTATTGACAAAAAGACAGGCATGGCATACATCCAAGAGTATACGTATGGGTGTCATAGTACCCGCTCATGCCGACCGGCATGTTGAATGAAGAGTGGTGGTCGGCATCCGTATCAGATACCACGTTCTGTGGAAGGGGAGGTTCGCATGAAGTCAGGGTGGATGGCGATGGTCGTGATGATCGGTGCGGCGTCACTGGTCGGCTGTGTCAGTCAAAAGAAATATGAAGAGGCGATGGTCGACGTCGATTCGGCGAAGTTTGAGCTGGAGCGGACACGTGCGCAGAAGAATGCCTTGGAACAGCAAGTCAAGACGCTCAAGGATCTCAATGTGAAATTCGGGAACGAGGCGCAGGTCGCCCACGACGAGCTTGAGCGTATTCAACATGGCCGCGACAAGGAACGGGGCAGTGTCGAGGGCCGGACCAAAGAACTCGAAGATCGTGTAAAGCAGCTCACGTTCCAGAACCGGGCTGTGCGTCATGAGTACGAAGATGTGAAGCGCCATAACGAAACGCTCAAGGCTTTGGTCGCCCGCTACCAGAAGGAGTTAAAAGATCAGTCACGTTCTGCCGCGACTGTGTCCCCGGCACCGTCTGCCCCATCCATGCATTCTACTCCCGGAATGGAGTCTGCTCCTCCGACGGCTACGACTTCTCAGCCCATGTCCTCGTCCATGAATGTCAACAAGGCATCCGCCGGCGATATGGTATTGGTGCTTGGTCTTCCTCAAGACGTCGCGGATCGCATTGTCGCGGGGCGTCCCTATCGGGTGAAGGGTGAATTGGTAGCCAAGAATGTGGTACCCAAGGATACCTTTGATCGGATCAAAGAGCGCATCAACGTCAGCCCCTGATCAGAGTTATGGTCCTGCAGATCTGACAGGCCATCCGCCGATCTGGCGGACGGCCTGTTTGTTTTTCTAGTAGGATGCTGAAAAAGTCGCTTGTCTCACCCGCCCAACCCTGGCGCGCCGAGACGCGCCTTTTCCCATACGTCGTTCTCGCATCGCTCAGACCCTCAACGTACCCCCACTCGGGAAAAGAGCTGTTCCGACAGCTCGGGGTCGGGCGGGTGAGAAAGTTACGTCTCGGCCCTTCGCTCGCTGCGGCCTTGCTGAACGGCCTTTTGAGCATCATGCGGGGGTCGGTTCTTCTTGTCCCAGAGGTCCTGCAATCGAAGCTCTGCTGTGCCGGACAGGTTTTTCCCCGCATTATGCTAGAGCCGGAGGGAGGCTGTGTGAGTCAGGTGATTCCCTTCAGCCTTGTTGATAGAATGCCTTCCGCGTCGGGACAGAACTGGAGAATGAGTCGATGCGTCGTGCCATTCTGATCATTGGGGTCCTTATCGTTGCGTTCACGATTGGGGGCTATGTCTTCTTCAATGGGGAGCGCAAAGTTCCGGTTCGCTATCGGAACGCCGCAGTCGAACGAGGGCCCGTCGTTTCTCTCGTAACCGCGACGGGAACCATCAATCCTGTGGTTTCAGTTCAGGTTGGAACGCAGGTATCCGGCATGATCAAGAGCCTGCATGCCGATTTCAATTCGGTGGTGAAGGCCGGCGATATCGTGGCCGTGATCGATCCAGAGCCGTTTAGAGCTCGTCGAGATCAAGCGGCCAGCAATCTTGAAATGTCGAAAGCGAATGTCGCAAGAGCTAAAACAGATCTGGCTCAACGCAGGCGCGAACTGGATCGGGTCAAATCGCTGGTGGCACAGCAGTACGTTTCCCAGAACGACGTCGACGTCGCCGCGACGAGTTTCCAAGCCGCTGAGGCACAAGTGAATGTAGCAGGGGCGCAAGTGAAACAGGCTGAAGCGGCACTGAATGCCGCAGAGTTGGACTTGAAGTATACCGTCATTCACTCGCCGGTGAATGGAATTGTGGTCGCCAGGAATGTGGAGGTCGGTCAAACGATCGCGGCTAGTTTTGCCACACCAAATCTCTTTTTGATTGCGCTCGATCTGACGAAGATGCAAGTCGACACCAACGTAAGCGAGTCGGATATTGGGGGAATCACCGAAGGGAAAGAGGCGACCTTCACGGTCGATGCGTATCCAGGGCATCAATTCGCCGGTACGATTCGTCAGGTACGGCTTGCACCGATCAATGTGCAAAATGTGGTCACCTATAACGTGGTGGTTAGTGTCGATAATGAGGATCTCCGCCTGAAGCCGGGGATGACCGCGAATGTCTCCATTGTGGTGGCACAAAGGGACGGTGTGCTCAAAGTACCGAATGCCGCATTGCGATTCAGCCCCCCGACTGCGGGCCAGATCGATCGCTCCATGCCTGGCGGTAAGCAGACCAAGGACAAAGGAACAGAGCAGGCGGCACGAGCTGGTAGAGGGATCATGGCACCAAGCCGCACAATTTGGAAACAGGGACAGTCCGGAGAACTCGAACCCATTCACGTCCAAACGGGTATTTCCGATGGAGTGGCAACCGAAATCCTCTCGGAGGAGGTGTCTGAAGGCGCGCTGGTGGTCGTGGGAATTGACCGACCAAAAGGCGATCGGAGCGGGAACGATCTGCCTCCAGGATTTGGCAGCGGCGGACAGAGGAACTCTTCGCGCAATCGTGGGATGTAGGAGAGATATGGGCAGGGCTCGGGTACGTCCTGTCCTTGCTGGACGCGCGCAGGAAAAAATACCCAGAGGAAGTCAGCATAGATTAAGGGATATGTATGGGGTCGCTGATCGCATGCGAAGATGTGTGGAAAATCTATCGAATTGGCGACGTGGACGTCCAAGCCTTGCGTGGTCTGAGCTTCTCGATTGAGCAGGGTGAGTTCGTGGCCATCATGGGGTCTTCGGGTTCCGGCAAGTCCACCTTGATGAATGTGTTGGGTTGCCTCGATCAACCGACGAAGGGACGTTATCAGTTGAACGGAGTAGAAGTAGATAATCTGAAGTCCGATCAGTTGGCCGACATACGCAATCAGCAAATCGGATTCGTGTTTCAGAGCTTCAATCTCATTCCCAGAACCAGTGCTCTCGAAAATACGCAGCTTCCACTGTTCTATCGAGGGCTCTCGCTCAAAGAGCAACGGACACAGGCAGCCGCGGCGTTAGAGCGTGTGGGGCTACAAGGCAGAGAGCACCATTACCCAACCCAGTTGTCCGGCGGGCAACAACAGCGCGTGGCGATTGCACGGGCGCTTGTCACGTCGCCTTCATTGCTCCTTGCCGATGAGCCGACCGGTAACTTGGACACCCAATCGAGCCGGGAAATTATGGGAATTTTGGAAGCACTCAATCGTGATGAGGGGATCACCATTATCCTCGTAACGCACGAGGTGGATCTCGCAGCCTACGCGGCGCGGCAGATCGTGATACAGGATGGGCAGATCGTGAGCGACCATCAAACGAATGCGCGGCCACCGTCAAGCCTCGTTGAGGTGTAGATGTTGACATTTATTTGGCTCACGGTCATGACAGCCTTGCGCGTTCTT
>DATDFW010000418.1:0-5853 GCA_036522375.1 Nitrospiraceae bacterium | reverse complement strand
GAAATACCGCCAATCGAGCACCCTGGACGTGCTTTTGTAACAGCGATCTCTATCGCCGGAGCGCTCCTGATCTTCGGTGCATCAGCTGTGGCCATCGTCCGCGGCAATCTCGACTTACTTCCGGCTGTGTTGATGCCCTGGGCTGGATTCTTTTGGGCGAAGTTGTTTAATTGGCGCGGGGTGGTGGAGTAGGTTCAACCCAAATCCGATCCATTATCGGACCCGCTTCTTGGCCTTTGTTTTGACGGTCGGAGCTGCTGTACTCGATGCTTCAAGCTGCTTCATCCGTTCTTGCAGCGTGCGTACGGCCTGTCGGAGTTCAGGAAGCCGGGGGATTACGGCTTGAGCCTTCAGCCAGACTTCATGCGGCATCGCAGGAGCTCCTGAAACGATCTGGTTATGATCGATGCTGCGATTGGCAGCAGCACGAGCGGCAATCATGACCTGATCTCCGATGACGATGTGGTCCGCTAAACCCGCCTGTCCGCCAATCATGACGTGATGTCCTACCCGAGTACTACCGGCGATCCCAACCTGTGCGACCAGAATCGAATGGGCTCCGATCGTCACGTTATGAGCGATCTGAACCAGGTTGTCGACTTTTGTTCCTTGTCGAATGACCGTTTGTCCAAGTGTAGCTCGATCGACCGTGACATTTGCTCCCAGCTCGACATCGTCCTCGATCGTGACTCCGCCAAGCTGGGGGATTTTGTAATGCCGCCCCTGGTTCTGGACATAGCCGAATCCGTCGCTTCCGACGACCGTCCCGCTGTGAATGATCACTCGGGCTCCGATCGTACACCCCTCCCTGACGACGACATTGGGATAGATGAGTGTATCGTCCCCGATGGACGTGTCGTCGCCGACAAATACATTGGGATAGAGCGTCACGCGAGCGCCAATCGTGACCCGGTCTCCCAGGGTGACTCCCGGCCAGATTGAGACATCGGGGCCGATCTGGGTGTCAAGGCCACGGACGACGGTTGTGGCAATGCCGCGGGGGTGGGAGCGGGAGCAAAAGAAGGCCTGGGCAACTTGTGCAAAGGCCAGCGTGGGATTCCCAACAACGATGTGAGGTTTGGTGATTTCGGTCAGTCGTCGGTGGGCAAGGAGTGCTCCTGCTGTGATAGGCGCGCTCATCGTGAGCATCCGATCTCCGGTAAGGAAGGTCAGATCGTTTGGGCCTGCCTCTTCGAGGCTGGCCAGGTTCGTGATGGTAGTATCTGCCGATCCTACAATTTCTCCCCCCACGACATCATGGATCTGCGCCAGTGAGATAGGGGGACGTGCCCGCATAATCATATTGATGATTAACCCTTTTTGCGAGCTGGCTTGGGCTTCTTGGCAGGATACTTGGTCGAAATTGGCCCGGACATTTTTCCCAGTCGCTTCTCAACATACGTCACAACATGGCCGACGTTCGCCAGTCCTGCCAAGTCTTGGTCGGGGATCTGAAGATCGAAGGCCTCCTCAATGCGATACAGCAGTTCGATCACCGCCATAGAGTCGAGACCTAAATCTTCACGCAAATGGTGTGTGGTCAGTATGGTAGCTGGATCGCGTTTCAGGTACTCACCCAAAGCGGAGCGGATTTTTAGCGATATGGTGGGATCGGTTGCCATCTGTTGATGCTCTTGATCGTACTCTAGTTAGCGCGTGCTTGTTTGAATACTACTGCGGCGTTGTTGCTGCCAAACCCAAAAGCGTTCAGCAAGGCGACCTTCATACGCCGCTCCTGAGCGAATCGGGAGAGTCCTGCCAACGCACAAGTCGGATCTGGATCATCATAGTTGACGGTCGGATGAATGTGGCCCGTATGGAGGGCCATTACTGAAGCGATACCCCCGATGGCTCCGGCGGCCCCGAGCGTGTGGCCGATCAACGATTTAGTGGCGTTGATGGCGATTTTGTTCGCGCGTGATTTGAAGAGTAGCCGAATCGCCTTGGCTTCGACGGCATCGCCGATGGGTGTCGATGTGGCGTGGGCATTAATGTAATCCACCTGTGCCGCGGTTACGCCGGCATCCTCGAGGGCGAGTCGCATCGTGTGGGCGACTTCCAGGCCATCTTCACGCGGGATAACCATATGATAGGCCTCGCTGGTGGCGGCGTAGCCAAGAATTTCGGCATAGACTCTTGCCTTGCGTTTCTTGGCATGTGCGGCGGATTCCAAGATAAGCGTTCCGGCGCCTTCTCCCATGATGAAACCGTCTCGTAATCGATCAAAGGGTCGAGAAGCCTTTTCCGGCTGGTCGTTGAATCGAGATGAGAGTGCACGGAGGGAGCAAAATCCTGCAAAAACAAGGGGAGTAATGCTGGCATCGGCTCCCACAGTAATCACAACATCGGCACGACCCTCACGGATACAGTGGAGCGCTTGTCCGAGGGCATGGGCGCTGGATGAGCAAGCAGTCGAGATCGTCAAGTTAGGTCCCTTGGCGCCATAGGCCATCGCGATAATGCCGGAGGCCGAATTCAGCGTGATGACGGGAATAAAGTTCGGATGGACGCGATGGGGTTTCAGCTCTTGGTACAGTTGTGTGATTTCCCGCTCGGCCATCACCATTCCACCCATTCCGGCTCCCACAATGACCCCGACACGGTGAGGGTTCTCCTTCGCCATCTGTAGATCTGAGTCGGCTAGCGCTTCCTTCGTTGCCACGAGGGCGAACTGGGCGTAGCGGTCTACGCGTTCGCCAATGGCTGAGTCGATAAACCGCTCGACGGCGAAGTCACGCACCTGGCCTGCGACTTTGGAGCGGTAGCCGTCAATGGGAAATGGGTCAAACGAGGTAATGGCCGAGATGCCGGATTGGCCGGCGAGGGCGGCTTTCCAAAAGTCACTGATCCCGATACCAATGGGTGAAACAATACCCAGTCCTGTGACGACGACACGTGAGCGCATCTTGCTGAAATCCTTTTGCAAACTCTGAGGCTTCTACTTACCGGAAGCGTAGGGATCAGTCAACCAGGGACGGGATAGGCGGACTCAAGGCTGAAGCCGGTAAGGCTGAGGGTCGGAGTCAGAACACTTCAGTCTTGAGCCTAGTCCCGACCTTCAGCCTCCGTCGCACTAGTAACGCACTTTGAACATCAGATACAGACCAAAACTCAAGAAGAGGACATTTGCCATCCAGCCGGCGACAAGAGGCGCCAAGACCCCGCCACGACCGAATGCGATCGCGATCGAATGTGTCGCCCAGAAACAGAAGCCGATGGCAAACGCCTGCCCAATGCCCATCGCCATACTACCCCCTCTGGTGCCGCTTCGGCGCAGACTCAGCGCGATGCCGACCAGGACCATGATGACCGCGACGAATGGAAACGCGATTCGGCCATAATAGTCTGTCTGGAGCCTTGAGGTTTGAGCGCCTTGCTGGGGGCGACGTCGGGAGTAGGCCCGGATGTCATGGAACGTCATCAACTCGGAGTCGCCGGCGAGCCACGTGGTGAAGTCGTCGGGAATGAGAGTCAGCCCCATGGCTTGATGGTCGAATTCGGTGGTCGATACCGTTCCGTCCGGCAAAAATCGCCGCTGCCGTCCCTGATACAGCGTCCACGTCGAGTCACGATAGCGGGCTTCGTCGGCCTCGGTCATGTCGATCAGTTGAAAATTGTGATCTAACTGGTAGAGACGGACCCGGCCCAGGAGTTCCCCGCCGACGGACACACTTGTAACATACATGAGACGATCGGCCCCCACTCTCGTCCAGGGTTGCTTGAGTATCACGGCTGCGGCAGGCGGTTTTTTCTCGATGCGCGTACTCCGAATTTCTTCAGATTTGTTTGCCGCCAACGGAATGACGGTGGAACTGAAGAGTAAGAGCACAAGGGAGATCCCCGCGGCAAAGACCATAAAAGGGGCGGTAATTCGGAGTAAACTGATGCCGCAACTGCGCATGGCCGTAATTTCGTGGCCGCGGGAGAGCAGACCAAACGTGAGCAATGTGGCCATCAGGATGGCCAGGGGCGCAATTTGGAAGGAAATCGCCGGAACCTTGAGAAGAAAATAAGTGAGCACATCGAGCCAGTCGGCGTCGTAGCGCAGGAAGCGGCGCACTTTCTCAAAAAAGTCGATGACGAGATAGATCGTCATCAACCCGCTGAAGCACATGGTGAAAATTTTCCCGTACTCGCGAAGGAGGTAGCGGAAGAGAATGGACATGGGATTAGTGGCGACTCATGATATAAAACCACACGACGGTGGTCAGAAAGAAAACGCCGTTCGGTATCCACGCCCCCAAAAACGGCGACAGGTGTGCTGTCGTGACCAGAAATTCGCAGGCGACATTCAGCATGTAGTAGACGATCACGACAAACACGCCGACCGCAAATCCGCCGATGCGGCCCGATCGTTTTGAGGCGATGCCGGCCGGGATGCCTAACAGACAAAATATCAGCGAAGCGGTGGGAAAGGCCAGATCTTTATAATACTCCATCAGCCTTCGGAGCGCGGACGGATCGCGCCAGTGGGATTGTGTGAGCTGGGCGATGAGGGCGTCGTACGACGGACGTTCTTCCGTGGCAGAGTAGCCGCTTTGGTTAAGTGAAATTTTCAGATCGTAACTGGCGAAGGATGCTTGCTCGTATTGATCGGCTTGATTCCGTTTGCTGTGAATGACTCCGTGGAGCAGGCGTAACGCCACCTGATCGGTGGAAGGATCCATCAAGACTTCGAACTGCTCCGCCACGATGATGCGGGGATCCTCGGCGTTCCGCTCGTCGGAGACAAAGATCCCGGCCGTGGCCTGTCCAGCATTCCCATCGGGGACATAAATCATCATCTTGGGGATGGGCTCGTTAAATGTTCCTCGTTCCAAGGCGAGAACCAATTGATCTCGCAGGAGATTCAGCGCGACCTTCTTGAGATTTATGGAACTCCAGGGTTGCCCCCACTGCGCCAACCACACGGTCAATCCGAACACGAGCAAAGCGAAGAGGAGCACGGGGCGGGCCAAGCGTAAGAGGCTTAGGCCTGCAGTCTGCATCGCCACCAATTCCTTGTCAAAAGACAATCGGCCAAACGCGGTAATCGAGGCGATGATTCCGGCGATCGGGAGGGTCAGTACGAGGAACGATGGCATGAGATTGGCGAAGACTTGCAGGACCGCCACGATGCCGACGCCTTTGGAGACCAACAATTCCACGAGGCGCAGGAGTTCCCGCGTCAGCATCACAAAACACAGCGCGCCGAGGCTGATACTAAAGGGGGAAAGAAGTTCGGTGAAGATGTAGCGATCAAGCAGCGTTCGTAGAAACATTCGGAGAATCACGCTCCTCGCCGGGGTATATCACTATAGGTGAGCGGGCAAGACTTGTCTACCGTAAGGCTCGTAATCATGGGGCCAAAGAATAGCTTGACAAGATTTGAAACGCCGTGATACATGCTGCCCCGAGTTGTCACCGAGATGGTCTTCGTGATCGATCTTGTCTCTCCAATGGACCCGTTATTCCAACCGATTCTTCTTCCTGACTCGTCCGCGTCTTCATGTGTGTCGCCATTTGGGTTCCGGAGCCGACCACGTAACTCGTCGTGGCCGTTGAGGAAAGGAGTGTGTCCGTGAAAGCAAAAGGTACAGTCAAATGGTTCAACGATCGCAAGGGATTTGGGTTCATTCGACTTGAGAGCGGGGACGAGGTCTTCGTACATTATTCCGCGCTGCAAGGAGAAGGATTCAAGACCCTCAAAGAGGGCGAAAATGTCGAGTTCGAGGTCGTACAAGGCGCAAAGGGGCCTCAGGCTTCGAACGTCTTGAAGATGGCGATTGCCGAATCCTGACGTTGTCACTCTGCTGGATTGTGCCGTGTGAAGGCCTGCCATTTTTCATTTGGGCAGGCCTTCGTATTTCTGCT
>DATDFW010000417.1:0-6688 GCA_036522375.1 Nitrospiraceae bacterium | reverse complement strand
CCCAGCGTCGTTCTCGCATTGTTCAGATCCTCAACGGGGACCCGGCCGCCTCACCACTCGGCGGCGCGCACAGACGTGGTGCTCCTTATTCGTCGCACCGTGCGCCCCAGAGGGTACGCCTCGGACCTTCACTCGCTGCGGCCGCGCTGGATAAGTGTTTTGAACGCCCTGCTACTACTTCAGCAGCCCAGCCATTCCAGCCTTCAGTTTTCCGAAAACTCGCCTCGGACTTTCGCTCCCTACGGTCTTGCTCGGGACAAAGGGCGTCTCGGCGTGCCTGGGCTGGGCGGGTAAGGATGGACACGCGGTCTCCTACTTACTTCTCGAAACTCAACGCGAAGGTTGCGACGATCTGGTTGAAGGCTTCTGGTTGTTCTAGGTTCGACAGGTGTGCGGCATTTGGAATAATGGCTAGGCTGGCGTGCGGGATTTGTTCGGCCATGAGCTTCGAATCAGAGGGTGGAGTGGCTTGGTCCAGCTCGCCGACGATGAGCTGGGTGGGGCGGGTGATCCGACTTAGGAGCGGGACTGAATCTGGCCGTTCGGCCATGGCCATGAGATCCCCGGCAATCCCGCTGATCTGATTTCCTTCGATCATGGCTCTCACTTGTCGGACGAGACCTGGTTCCGTCTGGATCCTCATGGGTGAAAGAAGTTTTGGGAGCATGAGGTCTGCGATGGCAGACGGTCCTTTCTTGTAGGCTGTCTGCGCCATCTGGAATCGTCCCTGTTTCCCCTCCGCTGTGTCTGCCTGAGCCCTTGTGTCCGCGAGGATCAATCCCTTCACGCGATCGGCGAACATCCGATAGAACGCAAAGAGGATGTAGCCGCCCATCGAAAGCCCCACGAACAAGGCCTGCTGGATGGCGAGATGGTCCAGCAGCGTCCTCACATCGTCGGCTGATTGGTCGAGCGTATAGTGCCATAACGGTGTGTCGGATTCGCCATGCCCTCGCAGGTCAATCGTGACGATGCGGAACTGTGGGGAGAGGGCGTTTTCTTGCGCCGCCCACATGGTCCGGTTCAGGGGAAAGGCATGGAGAAAGACGATGGGGAGGCCAGTTCCTTGATCGCTGTAGGCGATGGTGATGCCGTTGACTTTTGCTTTCATCGTTTCTCCATTTGTGCGGGCCCTTCGTAGCATTGGTCGTCGGCAGCGTCAAGAGCTGCACGATACCTGTTTGCTCTGGTGAGAGGAGGCGTATAGAATTCCCACAATTGCTGAGGACCTGCATGACCACTTCACACGATCAGGGTCCCGATTTGTTTGGTACTCCAGAGGGAGGGAAGTCCGTTGAAGCTCCGTTGGCCGAACGTCTGCGGCCACGAGAATTTGTGGACTTCGTCGGGCAAGAGGAAATCACTGCGCCGGATCGGCCGTTGAGACGGGCGATCGAAGCGGATCAACTCTCTTCCGTCATCTTTTGGGGGCCGCCAGGGTCGGGGAAGACGACGTTGGCGCATCTTATCGCGCGCTACACAAAGGCTCAGTTCGTGCCCTTCTCGGCGGTCACAGGGGGTGTTCCCGAGCTGCGGACCATCATCAAGGCTGCAGAGCAACGTCAGGCGATCAACGGCCAACGGACTATCCTCTTTGTCGACGAGATCCATCGGTTCAACAAGGCACAGCAGGATGCGTTTCTGCCTCACGTCGAGCGCGGGACGCTCATTTTGGTCGGCGCGACCACGGAGAATCCCTCATTTGAAGTGATCTCACCGCTCCTGTCTCGTTCCTTGCTCGTTGTCCTCAAACCTCTTTCTGGTGAGGCGCTCGGGCTTATTCTGGACCGGGCGCTCGCGGATCCTGCGATCGGGTTGGGGAAGTGGAATGCCCGCCTGTCATCCGATGCCAGACAACAACTGATTGCTTATGGTAACGGCGATGCAAGAGCGCTCCTAACGGCGCTGGATTTTGTGGTCACGCAGCAACCGGTCGGGCCTGACGGAAGTCGTCAGATCGATAGTGCGGCGGTGGAAGCTGCGCTGATGAAGAAGTCGATCCGGTATGACAAATCTGGCGAAGAACACTACAACGTCATCTCTGCCTATATTAAGAGTCTGCGCGATTCCGATCCGGATGCTGCACTCTATTGGCTTGCCCGTATGTTGGAAGGGGGTGAAGATCCTAAATTTATCGCCCGGCGCCTGGTTATTTTCGCTTCCGAGGATATAGGGAATGCCGATCCGATGGGACTGGTGGTTGCAGCTGCAGTTGCTCAGGCCGTACAGTTTGTAGGTCTCCCCGAGGCCCAAATCAATTTGGCCCAGGGGACGACCTATCTCGCAACCAGACGAAAAGATAACGCGTCCTATATTGGACTTCTTGACGCGATGGATGATGCAAAAGTCCATGGAAACCTTGGGATTCCGCTCCATTTACGAAATGCCGTGACCTCGATGATGAAGGGACTTGGGTACGGGAAGGGGTATCGCTATGTCCACGACGATCCCCAGGCCAAGGGACAACAAGAACACCTCCCGGACCTGCTGAAGGGGCGTCGGTACTATAGGCCTAAAGAGACCTAATCGGTGCTCCACAACGTGGTGGACAAAGATTTCTAATCGGTTATACTTAGTTTGTGAAACGGCAGAACGTGAAATCCACGACTTCAATAGCTGCCACGAACGAACGGCGTAGATTTGTCCGGGCGACCTTGGTCGGTTCTGCGCTGATTTCGCCGAAGAGCGGCGCCAAGGCCATTACAGCCGTGCTGGATAACGTCAATAGAGTTGGCGCGGGGTTGCACACGAAAGAGAAGTTGGCCATGGGCCAGCCGGTGACCGTGTCATTGGCATTTCTCGATTCAGACCGCGCGGAACAGCTGGAGAAGCTCGACGGAAGTGTCGCTTGGGTGAAGTCATGGGAGAAGGGGTTTCTGATAGGCGTTGTCTGGGATGAGTTAGTCACGAAAGAGAAGAACCGTTGGCTGTATTATTATCTCGAAGAAACGGTCAAATCCTCCCCTTAGCGGACGGCTGAAAACGATCCTCAACTCCGTTCTCGATCGAAATAATCCTCAACGTACCCCAGAGGGTACGCCTCCGGGTATTTCTCTCCTGCGGCCTCGTTGGATGATCGTTTTGAGTCGTCCGTTGGAGTGTTCCGCTGTCGCGCCGCAACAGTTTCCCTTAACCTGCTAGGCGAATGCCGTAAGTTTTTGTTTGACGTCTTCCAGGTCAGCCGAAAGGGTTTCCCAGCGGGCCGTGAGACGGGCAAGCTCTTTCTTCCACTCGTCGTGTTCCAGATGCAGCGTGCTCCACTTGGAGTATTCATCCTTATAGAGTGCAGGATCGGCCAGTTCGAGATCCCGTGCTTTGATCTTGGTTTCGTATTCGGCTATCTCTGCTTCTGCACGTGCAACCTGCTTTTCCAGTCTAGCCTGCGTCTTGTTTAAGTCTCGACGATCTCCGGCCGAGGACTTGGCCGGAGCCTGCGACGCCATAGCTCTGGTCGGCGCAGCAGTCTTCCCGCGGTCCGCTCCCAGCAGGTCGTCACTCGTTTCCTTGATGGACTCGATTTCCTGCGCTTTCTTCCACAAGTAATACTCGTAGTCACCGGAGAAGCTGCGAGCCTTGCCCTCCTCGATTTCAATGACGCGTGTCGAGATTCTGGTCAAAAAGGTGGGATCGTGGGATATAAAGACGATCGTGCCGGGAAATTCAGTCAAGGCATCGGTGAGCATGTCGACAGACGCTGGATCAAGATGGTTGGTTGGCTCGTCGAGCAGCAGGGTATTGGCCGGTTCAACCAGCATCCGTGCGAGTGCCACGCGGTTGCGTTCTCCTCCGCTCAGCGCCTTGATCGGTTTCTTTTGATCGTCCCCGGTAAACAGAAACGCACCGGCAATTCCGCGGAGAAAGTTGGTCTCTGCTTGGCTGGATACTTCTGAAAGGGATTCGAGGATCGTATGTTCCGGGTTCAGCGTTTCGGCCTGGTGTTGGGCAAAGTAGTGCAGGGTGACGCCGTGACCGACTGAACGAGTGCCTTTCTCGAAGGTCAACACGCCGGCCAACATCTTGAGCAGGGTGCTCTTCCCGGCACCGTTTTCTCCCACCAGCGCCACGCGCTGACCACGTTCGATCGAACAGTCGAGTTGTTCATACACCACTTTTTCCCCGTAGCACTTTGTCACCCCCTGGAGTTCCAAGACTTGGCGGCCGCTCGCTGCGGGAAGGGGAAATTTGAACTTCACTCGTTTGGGATCGCGCTTGATCTCAATCATCTTGACCTTTTCAAGCTGCTTGATGCGCGATTGGACCTGGCTGGCTTTGTTCGCTTGATAGCGGAACCGATCCACAAATGTCTGGACCCGCGCGACCTCTTTTGCCTGGCGTCCGGCGGCTGCCTTACGCTGAGCGTCCCGCTCTGCGCGAATATTTTTGAACGAGGTATAGTTGCCGCGATATTCTTCGATCTTATGGTGCCGAAGGTCCCAGATGTGGGTGACGACACGATCGAGAAAGGCTGTGTCGTGGCTGATGAGCAGCAGCGTCATCTCCGAGTTCAGCAGGAATTGCTCGAACCAGCGCTGCGTCGGTTTATCCAAGTGGTTGGTTGGCTCGTCGAGCATAAGGACGTCAGGATTCGTCAATAGGAGATGCGCCAAGGCGACACG
The DNA here is from genome assembly GCA_036522375.1 of Nitrospiraceae bacterium. GTDB lineage: Bacteria > Nitrospirota > Nitrospiria > Nitrospirales > Nitrospiraceae > Palsa-1315. Next base: position 2,072 of record DATDFW010000417.1, on the reverse strand, counting down.
CATCCGATAGCCGCCGGACAGTTTTTCCACCTCTCGGCTAAAGTCGATCTCTGAAAACCCCAACCCCATGAGTATCCGTTCGGCTTCGTGTTCCGGGTAGAGATCGCGGTGGGTTGCATCCAGCACCGTTTTGCCTGTAATGGTTTCGAGTTCCTGCGGAAGATAGCCGATGCGAAGACGAGGACGCTTACGGATCTTGCCTTTGTCCGGCGACTCCTCATCAAGGATCATCCGGAAGAGGGTGGTCTTGCCGGCACCATTGGGACCGACCAAACCAACCCGCGAACCGGGGCGGAGGTGTGCCGTGGCGCCCTCAAGCAGAACCTTCGTGGAATATTGTTTATAGACCGACTCGATTTGGAGCATGAGATGTTTTTGTGAACCAAACGGATTGTGCTTACCGAGAGGTGCCGATGGTCATTCGGTGATTCTGGTGTGGATGGCGAGGTTCGCAGAACCTACGTCACTGTTTTATGGTGGAGCTGGCCGGGATTGAACCGGCGACCTCGTGAATGCCATTCACGCGCGCTCCCAACTGCGCTACAGCCCCACGTCCGTTGACTCGAAAATACGTGAAAATCCTTGTGAAACAAAGGTGATGCTAACATGCCCCTCTCAGGTCAGTCAAGAAAAGTGGAGCTGGGGGGAGTACCCCCACCCCATCTCTTGTCCTCGCGGAACGCGCGATTGAAGACTCTCCTCGTTCGACGCACGCAATCAGAAACGGGAAGGGGCCCGCCCTTGACGATGAGAGAAGCAATAAAAGAGAGAATGAGGAACGATTTGACCATTCCGGTTCTTGACAAAATACCTAGCCGCTCCTACGATGACCGCCTTCGGCTCTGGCTTTCGGTCTTGCCAGAGCTGTTTTTTTGGGAGCATGTCAGGCGATGGGAAATCTTGTGGTAATCGGGGCACAGTGGGGCGACGAGGGCAAGGGCAAAATCGTGGATATCTTAGCCAGCGACGTCGACGCGGTGGTCCGCTACCAGGGTGGGTCCAATGCCGGACACACCGTGATCAATGAACGGGGCACGTTCGTGTTTCACCTCATCCCGTCAGGTATTCTCTATCGTGGGACGCTCTGTGTGATCGGGAATGGGGTCGTTGTGGATCCAGCTTCGTTGATCGAGGAGCTGGATCATCTCCGGACTCAAGGTGTGAAGATCGGAAAGAATTTTGTCATCAGCCACCGTGCCCATCTCATCCTGCCGTATCACAAGGCTATCGACAAAGCGGCTGAACAGTCTAAGGGCTCTCGGCGAATCGGTACGACAGGGCGTGGGATTGGCCCGTCGTATGCCGATAAGATGTCGCGGATCGGGATCCGGATGGGAGATCTGCTCAATCCGAAGGTGTTTAGAAACAAACTCGAAGAGAATGTGGTCGAGATCAATTGGTTTCTGGAGCAACTGTATAAGCTGGAACGTTTCGAAGTCGACCACGTCTTCCGGCAGTATATGAGCTATGCCGATCGGCTGAAGAGTTATATCGTGGATGCCACCATGCTCGTGAACAAGATGATCGAGGGCGGGAAGACCGTATTGTTCGAAGGGGCGCAAGGAACACACTTGGATGTGGACTTCGGCACCTATCCCTACGTGACCTCCTCCAGTTCAACAGCCGGTGGGGCCTCAACCGGAACGGGGGTGGGACCGACGAAAATCGACGCGGTGCTCGGTGTGGCCAAAGCCTATACCACGCGAGTCGGTAGTGGTCCATTCCCTACGGAATTAACCGATACGGTGGGAGATGGGCTGCAAGCACGAGGGAAAGAATTCGGGTCCACCACTGGGCGTGCGCGCCGCTGCGGCTGGTTCGACGGCGTCGTGGTGCGATACGCCACCAAGGTCAATGGGCTCGCGTCACTGGCCGTCACGAAACTGGACGTGCTCGATGGCTGCAAGGAACTGAAGGTCTGCATCGGTTATCGGTATCAGGGGAAATTGTATCGAGACATGCCTGCCGATCTCCAAACGCTGACCGACTGCGAGCCGGTGTACAAGACGTTCAAAGGATGGTCCGGCACGACCACCGGCGCGTCCACGTATAAACAGCTTCCAGCGGAAGCC
>DATDFW010000416.1:0-10723 GCA_036522375.1 Nitrospiraceae bacterium | reverse complement strand
TACCCTGGATCAAATCGGAAAAGAAAGCGAAGGATGTCGGCCGCAGATTGGTCAAACAGTGCGCCCAGCACCTGATCCAGGTGGGATTTACGGCCGAACCTATCTGTAAGATTGGAGAGCCGGCTGAAATGATCATGAAGGTCGCGTCCAAACAGAAGGCCGATCTAATCGTGATGGGAGCCAAAGGACTGGGTGCTATCGACAGAGTACTCCTCGGCAGCGTGTCGATGCGGGTATTGCAATACGCGAACTGCCCTGTACTCGTCGTTCGATGAAGGATCTGGGGGGTGCGAAGCAGTGTCTGCTTGATGGATTTACTGCGCCCAGCCGATGGCCGGTCACTTGACTATCGAGAACGAATAATTACATGACAGCACGGAGCTGTCAGAAGTAACTCTTCACGAAGGAGGTTCCCCATGGATCTTATGGATGCTTTCCAGGAACTTGAGAGCATGTCCGACCGGCTCAATCGTCTAGTCATTGGAGGACACGCTTCGACTCTCGGGCGAGACGAATCGATGGCTGTCCCTGACTGGTCTCCATCTGTGGATGTGATAGAAACGGATGATGACTTTCAGATCAGGGCCGAGCTGCCCGGCTTGGAGAAGAACGATGTCAGACTGTCTGTCGAGGCTGGGGTGCTGGTGATTTCAGGCCATCGACAGCAGAAAGATGGAGACAACGGTATGCAGTACCATCGGACCGAGCGGGCCTATGGAGGATTTCAGCGGGCTTTTACTGTGCCGGATACTGTCGATGAACAGAAGGTTGAGGCGGAGCTTAAGAATGGTGTGTTAACCGTCCGCTTGCCGAAATTAGAAAAAGCACGGCCCAAATCAATTGAAGTTGCGGTTACTTGACGGTAGGATTCAAATATCCTGGACATGAATGTCGTAATTGTTGCCTGCCGGAAGAGGAAGACAGAGGAATGGGTTAAATCTCCGAAACCCAGATAGCGGGTGATCGAGTGGGCGCGAAAGACTACTATGAAATCTTGGGAGTCACCCGAGCAGAAAGCCTGGGAGGCATTCGAAATGCGTATCGGAATTTAGCCAAGGAATGCCATCCGGACAGAGCGGGTCTGCAGGGGAAGGAGAAATTTCAAGAAATCCAGGAGGCCTACGAGGTCTTATCTGATCCGGGAAAAAGAAGAGAGCACGATGCAAACCTTGATCGACGAGGGCGGATACGAGGCGCGAGCAGCAGCATACCTGAACCTCTTGTGCCGTCGCATCATCGATCGCGGGTTATCTCGCCAGAGCCGTTCATCAAGCCATCTTCCCCTCTTGAAGAGATAGTCGTATCTAAATCGTCGCCTCGTTCGTTCTCCGTGGGCATCGGAAGCCACCTTGAGCCTCCTTATCCTTTCGGTCATGGATTTGAATCTGTAGAACGCGAATTCGCACAAGTACTCATGAGCTGCCTGAGGGCGTTTCGCACGGAGCGGTTCTGACATTGATTGACACCTTGTGACGGACGGTCGAGTCGTTCGGCTGCCCGAAGTTCTGGTTTCACCGTGAGACCATGTCGTAGAAATAACCTAGCACCTCATAAAACTGAGGTGATTACGATGACATGTAGGCATGAAGAGTGGAGAATCTGATGGCCTGCCTATGTTTTCTTCTCTCATATCCTACACATCTTCTTTCAAAAAATGAGGGCATTGAAACTGGGCAACTTGTCTTTAATGATGCGAAGATTGTTCCCGGATTCGGAGAACTCGTGGTGTCCTATGAAATTCAGAGTCTTGAACCTGCAGGGAAAGGCACGTCCGAGTGGAAGACCATAGACCTTTCCAGCGACGACGCACACAATATTGTTAGGCTGATTACGGGGGGAAACACACCTGATCAGGTCGTGATTGAATGGCCTCCTCGCCTCCATACGTGTCTGTTGCTTTCTACTGAGTCATTTTCCCGTTTGCTGAACATGAATTGGAAAGACCAGATTGTTAAGTTAACCTTGTATACAAAGCTCGACGCAGCTATTGACGGCTTAAAGTTGTCGTTTGACTCGAAGACTATGACGGGGAGGGAAGTCACCATGCCCATAGGCAATTACACTATTGAATGGGAGGAACGACCCACCTCTGTCACCCTCGAAGATAATCTCTGAATCAATAGGCTTTTCGCGCGATGAACTGATTAGGATTTCAGGCGACGCCTGACCATGACGATGGCCGGCATTCACCCAAGCAGAGAGGACACGATGAGTGAGGACCCGTCGTCGATGGCATCACCATCGAAGTCCTGCACAGCCACTACCTGGAACAACTATGCGGATCGATTCTAGGAAGGGACAGGTTAATGGGCGAGCGACGCAAAGCATCTCAGCACTGGCCTTTGGAAAGGAAGTTACGGTCCAGACGTCCTGGCGAGGAAAAGAACGGGGGCGTTATTGCCGACGCTAGGAGCTACACGGCTGAGATATGAGCTGGTGTGCGCGCCACATAAGCACCATCGTGGCTGGTAAATCCTCTCTGATGACCTTAACCCGTGCCTCAGTATCTAAAGTTTAAAGATTCTGCTCGGCGAACCTATGCAGGGTGCAAGTTTGCCTACGGTCGCCTGGATGAGATCATGAGTTACCGACTCGCTACTCAAATTAGTAGTATCCTAGCGTTCGCCCGTGATCGACAGAAAAATGGTGGCATTGCCACGGTTGAGCAAGAGCAGGACCGGCGCGTTCGGCGTCAGTTGGTTTGTCAGCCGCTCAAAATCTTTGACATCCTTGACTGGTTTGCGGTTGATTTCCCGAATGATGTCACCAGTCCGTAGGCCAGCTCGTTCGGCAGGGCTATCGATCTCGATGTCGGTGACAACGACGCCCGCCCGTGCCTTCGAACGCCCAAATCGTTCTGATTGGCTCGAGAGATTCTCGACGGTGATGCCCGCAAGAGCATGATCGCCCTTGCTACTCCCGCCTTCTCGATAACCCGTTTTGGCAAGCTCTTTAGGCAACTCGCCGATCGTCACGATGACCTCCTGTGTCTTCTTGTCCCGCATCACTGACAAGGTCACGGTGGTTCCCGGCGCGGTCTCCGCGACCAACGCCCGGAGCTGAGCGGGGTCCCGCAAAACTGTGCCGCTATAAGCCAGGATGATATCGCCCCGCTCAAGCTTGGCTTTCGATGCGGGGCTGTCCTCCATCACATCTCCCACCAGTGCGCCCTTGGTGTCCGCCACGCCAAACTCTTTCGCGAGATCCGGGGTGACCTCTTGAATCGACACGCCGATCCACCCTCTGACCACCTTCCCATGTTTGATGAGGTTTTGCATGACGCTCTTGGCCATGTTGCTCGGGATGGCAAATCCGATACCCATGTACCCGCCGGTCTGCGAAAAGATTGCCGTATTGATGCCAATCAGTTCCCCTTTCAGATTGACCAGCGCCCCGCCGGAATTGCCGGGGTTAATGGCCGCATCGGTTTGGATAAAGTCTTCATAGTCCACGATCCCCACATTGGCACGGCCGACGGCACTGATGATGCCCATGGTAACTGTCTGGGTGAGCCCGAACGGATTGCCGACCGCCAGCACCATCTCTCCGACTTGCAACTGGGCTGCATCGCCCCACGACAGCACAGGAAGGTTGGCTGCGTCGATCTTGATCACGGCCACGTCGGTCTTGGGATCTGTCCCAATTACCTTGGCCTTCAATGTACGTTTGTCGGGCAAGGAAACGGTCAATTCGTCCGCCTCCTCGACCACATGGTTATTCGTGATGATGTAGCCATCCGACGTGACAATGACACCGGACCCCAGTCCTTGCTCGCGATAGTCCCGAGGCGCCGGCATCCGGCGTTCGAATTCTTCGCCGAAGAAGCGGCGGAAAAATGGATCGTCGAAGAACGGACTGGCTCCACTGCGACGCTCGTCCTTGGTCTTTTTGACCATGGAGATATTGACGACGGAGGCCTTCGCTTGTTTGGCAATGGCGACAAAGGGCTGTGTGGAAATGCCCGTATCTCCTGCCGGTTGGAGAGCAGACGATGCGGCCATGGCCATCGACTGTTGGATCATACCATCCGAGGGCAAGAAAGAGGCTGTCACTGCTACTCCAGCGAAGATGAGCAGTGCGCAGAAGAACGAAAAGGCGACACGCCATGGGAGCGATTGAGCCAATCGATTCATACCCATACCTCCACGATGTATCCGAATGCCGGGATGCAGGGTCTCCCCCGTCCCGATGGCGCTCCTCTCGCACACATTCGTGAAGGATGCAATGTCGATCGGCCGGAAAGTCCTTATCGATGGCAAGGGCTTCTCCTACTTACCAATCTGCTAATCCATCCTCGTCGCATGGCAACTCGCGTGACATACTCCGTTGCAGAATTAGTTCGGAGATTCTTTCGCGGATTCTGAAGATTCTAACGACATGGTCGGAGGTCCTAACCCATGGCGTGCCAGATAATGGTGCTTTTTGGCTAATGCACGATCCTGTTCTTCAACCTTTCTAAAGTCTGCCGCAATGGCTCGGAGGTGAGCGATGTGCTCTTTCAGGGACATTGACTTGTCGTTATACTCTTTCGGAAACTTTTCGTAGTAATCTGCCATGAACTCCCAGTTGTCCGCTTTTGCTTTATTAATCTGAGCCAGTTCTTCATATTGCAGCGCAACCGTAAAGTGAGTTTTTACTCCGCCTGGTGGTATGCCCTCAGGAACATCGGCTGAGGCAGCAAAACTTTGCATGGCAACAACGAGACCGAGAGCAAGGAATGTGCAAGTAAATTGAAGCTTCAGCATCATACACCTCCTCTTGGGATTCGAAAGATTTTCCATTTAGGTAGCCGCGGCTAACTGGTCGGTTCCTTCATACTCTGTATCGACAAGTTTCTTGTTCTCGTTCATAATTTCTAATGCACGTGCCGCTCCACCTTCTCGGTTTGCTTCGTTCTCGTCGAGAGACGTGTTCAAGATGCTCACTCATAATGAGATGATATGGAGGGGGCGGTTGTTTAACTTGTCCTGCATCTGAAGACGATAGGGAGGAGCACAGACGACGATCGGTTGAATCCATCGGTAAAATCGTGCTCCAAGCAGTACAGGTCTTTCCAATGCCGAAGTCTTTCCTCATGCCTTGTGAGACCGCTTTGTCAAAGCTCTCCCCCGAGCCGTATCAGCTATCAGGGAGAGCAGGGTTTTCGTTCCTCTTCCATCAGATTCATTGTCGAACTCGCTTCGAGTTCGACAAACACTCCACACCGAGCGGTCCAAAATTTTGGACGTGTGAGAGGTGTTGGCGGTGGCTCGGGCCGCTGATCCAACTCAGGAATTTGAACCTGGACGTTCACGATGGTCATAGAGGGGGCCGCAGGATAGGCGATGTATGGCCAAAGGGATATTCCGAATGAACCTGGGAAGTTCATCACTGGAGACGACATCATCCGACTGTCATAGCGCTGCATGGCATCGCCACTAAAATCACGAAGCGTTCTGCCAGCTTCGGCCTCTGTGCCAAGCAAGGTAAGAAGTATCACTGTTGAAGTCCATATCCAGCAGCGAGTTTTCATCTTGACCTCCCGACTCAAGGAGTCTCTGAATCCTATTCGGAGAATCGCCGGCTAACTATGACACGGCGCGCCAATTTCTTATGATCATACTGACCACTGTCCCCACGTTCAGTGTCAGGTGATATCGTGACGTTCTCACATTATTCTAGATAGAGAGAAAGATCACTAGGATTTCCCCTAGCTCTAGGAAGATGAAAGATGTGAGAGAGTAGTACCTGGAGGGAATCTGATGGCAGGCACGCGAGCCAGTAGCCTACAAGCCCAGTGGAACCTATTGGAGAATCCACCGGTCTGTAAACATTTCACTCTAGAATTGGAGATGGATGATACTGGGTGCGTTTTGAATGGTGACTATTACTGTATTATCTGTGGCGCGGTCATTGCCAAACAGGAGGCATTCGCTTGCCAGTCACAGCATATACCTGACGAGGAGGAAGCACGAGGATATTCAAGAGACGAAGGACAGGGACTCGGCCGCAGTCAAGCACAAGACCTACCCGGCACAACAAGCAAGCCATCGCGATTCGGCTATTGAAAACCAGGAATTATGAGTTGCTCTGCCACCCCGTGGAGAAAAGAAACACATACTACGCGAAAGATTCGTTGCCCCGGAATCGACCTTCTGCACGACTTTTCCGAGTGATGCGCGATGTCCTCAAGAAGGATCTCATTCAGCCACCTCGTTACGAGACGAGCCTTTTTGAACAAGTGCAGCCCATTCTTACAATAAAAGATCAAATAAAGAAGCCCATGAAAAGCCACGAAGAGGCTTGGCTTTGCCATTTTCTAAGCAAGGCTGAACGTTCAATGCGTCAGCGGCTTCTACGGCTAGTTCTTCGACAGCCTTATGTAGGTTGGCCTCCAGTTGCACGTGTTTGAGGTGTTGTTGGTCCTTTGGATATTCGGCCAAGCGTTTGCCCGGCACCCGCACTACCAACTCGTCGCGGGACCAGATTTCTCCTGGACACGGTTTTACTTGAATTGCATCGAGATGAAGGCGGACCGGTCGAAAGGCCCATCCAAAAATTTCAGCGCCTCCATACCAAATGGGGAGGTCAGTAGCGAGATCAATAGCCATATAGGCAGCAAGAGCAGCGGGATTCCAGGCTGTGGCGAGCCCGACAATGGCCCCTTCAACTGAGGCATGGGCCAACCAACCGGTAACCCAGTATTGCCAACGGACCGCCCCGTAATCATGGATTAAGCCCGTGACCACGTGGTCGGCTCCGGTCTGCTGTCCCAAGGTTTGAATTTGTGCTTCCGTCAATGGTTTTCCATCGGATCTAATATCGGCCAAGAGTCTGCGTGTCTCGTCAAATGGAATCACTCGGATTCCTGGATGTGTAGCCAATTGTTCTGTGTATATGCGTTGAGCGATGACTTCGATGTCGTTAATCAATATGGGCAGAAGCTGCCGATCCATCTCCGCATCAGGCCTATTCTCGAACGTATAAATTTCTGGGCTCTTTGTGACGGGCGCCTCAAAAGTCACCGGTCCAACAGCGATCGTTAATGGCGATGCCGAACGGTCAGGAGCATCGGTTGCACACCCAAGAGTTAAAGGGCAGCACAGAGCGAAAAGTATTGTCCATTGAGGATGAGGCATACACGACCTCTCAGGGGCTAGGCGATCGCCACACGTCTCTCACTGAAGAATGGGGAAGCGTTATGCCAGGGCGGGGGGACGATATAAGAGAAATTGAGTATGAAGGGCTTGCATCGTTGGTTGACACATCGCGACTTTGATGACGCGATTGCTTCGGAAGACTGTGGCAGGGTCTGACGAAATGAACGCGTAGTGGCATGGACAATCATCAGATATGTAGGAGGAAATTCCCTGAACCACGACGTTCTGAGACTCCATCGTCCAATCGTCAAGGCAGGACAATCCTGTGAGCTGGGTCGCAAGTAAAGCAAGAAATAGCCCTACACCGGCTCGGTTGAAGACAAACATGCACATAATCTTACATGTCCCAAAGGTGTCGGTCCATAGCAATAAGGCTCAGCGATCAACCCGAGTTTCGTTACTAGAAACACCTTTTGCGGTGGGAGCGGCGGCTCCCCCCTCGACTGGACTCCTTACACTCAAGCACTTGCTTCGAGTGCCTGCGTCTACTGCTTCTTTCTTCTTCGTCCTGCGACTGGTAAGCTTTTCCTACATTCCTTTCTCCCCGGGCGAGTATGGCTCTTGATCACCGATATGGCCGCCCGTCGTTCCTTCGGAACTTTGGATTAGTCGTTCTCGTCCTGGTCATCCTGGTCGCAATTCTCCTGACGTATGCGCAGACACGACACGCGTTCCGCCACCTCCTCATCCCACTCGTGGTGCACGCGACCGGCGCCAAGTTGGACGTGCGAGATGGGCACCTCTCCTTGCGCGGTGCGCTCGAAGCCGAGGGTCTTAGATATGAGGACATGGCGGCGGGGGTGTCCATCGATGCTGAACAACTGGCGCTCAATCTGGCGCCATGGTCGTTCGTCAAAGAGGGCGTGGTTCAGATCGACAACCTCGAACTGAAACAGGCCAACCTGCGGGTCGTTAGTCGAGCGGCGCTGGCTGGAGCGTCTGTCCACGAGCCGGAGCCGGAGCCGAGTTCAGTAACACTGTTGCCGGTGGCAGTCCTGCGGGCTCGATTCGAGGATGTGGCGTTCACGATCGAGGGCGAGGCCAGCCGAGTCACGGGGCGAACCGTCGTGAATATCGACCAACTTGTACCGGGCCATACGGGAACTGTGACGCTCCGGACTAATTTCAAGCTGTCACGTGCCGGCGAGACGGAGGACATATTCGGGGCAAACGAGCTGGTCGTCTCGATAGCAGCCGATTTTCTCGGAAGACCGACCACGTGGAATGGAACCAATGAAGTACTCCTCCGCAGTGGGAAAGAAGGGGTGCTTAGTGACGCTGACCCTCGCGTGATGATATTCCACCAAACGCTCGATGGGGAATGGGCGCATGCCCAGCAGAAGGGGCGTCTGTCTTCCACTATCGCAGCCAGTAGACAGGGAAATGCGTTGGGATCGGTCAATGTGATGGCGACAATGGATGGAACGGTACAGCCGGCGGTGACGAACCTCGCGCTGACGGTGAAGGACATAAAAGCCGACGCCGTGAACCTGTTACTGGGCCTCCCAGTCGCACACATGCACGACGGTCAGTTCAATGCCGGAGTGGAAGGACACGTCGAGGGCACGCATGTTTCCATTCGTGCAACGGTGACAGGTTCGCAAGTGCAGCTTCGTATGGGCGATCGTCAAGTCAGTCCCACCGTGGATGTTTCCCTGCAACATGCCAGCGCGTTTGATTGGACAACCCGAAAGGCATCGATCGATACGCTCACGGTCACTCTCGGCGATCATGCTAGACCGATGCTATCGGGCTCCCTTGATCATCCATTCTCGTTCCAGCTTGATCCGCCAGAAGGAAGAACTCCGCGGGCCGGCTCTGTCGCCACACCTGCCACATGGTCACTACGGCTCATTCCCACTTCTGTTCAGGTATGGCGCCCGTGGCTCGCGTTACTCGACACCGACGCGTTGAACGAGGTGACCAGTGGCTGGCTTGCCGGCACCCTCCTTGTCACAGTACAGGATGAGGGGGCGTTGGTTGAGGTGGCGGGACGAATCGAGGCAGGAGATGTCACGCTGCGAAACGTGCACAAGGACGGCCCGACTCCTCCAGCGCCGCTCGGGATTATCACCGATTGGACGGCACGCATAACCGACCTCCGGACCCTTCGGCTCGACCCCCTAGCGGCGACCGTGAATCTCAAGGGCAAGCGGGTCGCCGCACTGCGGGTGACAGGCACGGGCCTGGTCACCGGCGAGAGTGCACTGACTGGATTGGACGGCACAGTCACGCTCGAGAGATTTCCCGGGGAGGTGCTCAATCCGTTGCTCGCCATATGGAGCCCCAGCAGGATCTCTCGATCGCGGTTCGACGGACGCGCCGAGTTCGCTGTGGACGAACGACTGGCCGTATGGCACATGGATCTCCGTGGACAGGGAATTGAGCTTCGGCTTCCGAATGCGCATGATGCGCCAGCGTTTAACCTGCTGACTCAGAGCAACGGCAAATTTGATCGCACATCACGGCAGCTCCATGTGGACCGTTTGAACGTTCAAGCAGCTGATCGCCGCCATCCTCTTGTCATGCTGACGCTCGATCAACCGCTTATCCTCAATCTGGCAGCTGCTGGCGAGAATGCATCGGTAGACGCCGGTCGCGAGCCCATCGCGCTCGGACTTCGAGTTGACGATCTAGGTGTCCATCAACTGCGTCTGTGGATGGCGCTGGCCGGCAGTCAGATGCCAGCCTCGGTACGAGGTGGTGCTCTGGATGCGGATATGACGGTCACGCTTAGGGGCGTCCATCACATTGCCGTTGCCGGCCGGCTAGATCTGAAGCAGTTGGCATTTGACGGAGCGTCCACGCCGATCACGATCGGCACCAACGTCACCGCCTCTGTGATCGACCGGTCGCGCATTGTTGTGGATGTGTGGGAAGCGCGGGCGCTGGACGGGACCAGACTCTTGGCTCAGGCGCATCTCGCAGGATCGACGGGATCTTCCGGCGCGACGGAGTTGCGGCTCAATCTGATTGCAGACGAGCCGACGGAACTCATCACTCGGTTCGGACTGTTGACCAATCGCCAAGCGATGGTTGCGTCGGGCGGCCGTCTCACCGGAGAGCTGCAAATGGCCGCGGCAGGCTCGTCAAAACCATTGACCATAACGGCTGATCTCCGTTCGACGAATTTGAAGCTGCACTTGGACAAACGCCACTCATTGACTCAAACCATCAGCCTGCGAGCTGACGTCGAAGTGGATGCGGCTCATACAGTAATCGACATCCGGCGGATGGAACTCATGGGGGAATCCGCCGGCATCCGGACAGGAACGATGACGGCAGACGGGCGGTGGCCGATGACTACGTCGCAGGGCGAGATGACGCTGAAGATCAAAGAATGGGACTGTGGACCTTTCATGGAGTTCTTCGGATTCTTACCGGGTCGCGTCCCGGGTTCTTTGCCGGTCACTGCGGAGATGATGGTGACCTGGGAGGCGGAGGCAAAAACGCTGACTGTGCGGGGAAAGGAATCGATCGGGCCGATGCGCGTGGCAATGACCGATGAACCGGCCACGCTCCATGTGCAGCACACAGTAGTTCGTCACGATGAGGAGATCCGCGTGGACAGCATGACACTCACT
>DATDFW010000415.1:0-12878 GCA_036522375.1 Nitrospiraceae bacterium | reverse complement strand
GCCGCACGCTGTCCAAGAACGTACCGGATCCTCTGAACTGGTGGTATCTCTCTTACCCCACTCAATTCTGCAGAAACACCCTTGTTCCCTGGAACGTGGTATCCCCGACGGGACACCACTGACTCGCCCCATTCCACAACTATGGATATCCCTCCCATTCCCACTTCCCCTGACTAATACCTGTAACCTTTCTACCAATTGGAACGACTTGGTGGATGAGGCTGTGAAGCAGTACGCGGTCGAGTCGGTCAAACTGGTACTCTCTTTCACCAAGGAGGTTCCGATGAATGGCGGAATGAAAATGCTTTTTGGGATCGTTCAGTAGCCAGGGGATGGATGCGTTTGACCACGAACCGTCACCCGAGGGAATGGCTCCAGTATCGGAGGGGACGTCGCGTGATACTGAAGACAGTCTGCAGACCAGTTAATCCACGGGGTGGCATGACCACAGGGCGAGTGTTCGCTCGTGATCTGATATGGTCACATTCTTGGATAGGATATGATGCGATGGCTGGGCACGTGGCAGCGGGGTGCTTGGGTCTCATTGGAGTCCAGACTCTGGTGTCTGATGATCTCGAGATTATCCGGCTGGTGTTGCAGGGAGAGATCGACCGTTTTGAGGAGTTGATCGTGCGGTATCAGCAGCATGTCACAAAAATCACGAATCGGCATGTGCCGTCCGATCGCGTGGCGGAGGTTGCTCATGACGTCTTCGTCCGGGCTTACAGAGGCTTGTCGAGCTTTTCAGGGAAGACCCCGTTCGAACATTGGTTGTCCGGTATTGCCATCAGGACGTGCTACGACTTCTGGCGAGCGAGACGGCGTGAGGAACCGCCGGTGAGTTCATTGGCTATGGAGCATCAGGCTTGGATGGACCATGTGCTGGCGGCGGAATCCGACGACCAATTTCGTGAGCAGACCAGACAGCAGGAGGCGGCGGAGCTCTTGCAATGGGCACTAGGTCATCTCTCAGCTGAAAACCGCCTCGTGCTGACGCTGGTCCATCTTGATGGTTATTCTATTCGCGAGGCGGCTAATCTACTGGGGTGGACTGTGGTCAATGTAAAGGTGCGAGCATACCGAGCGCGACGGATACTCCGCGCATTACTACTCGAAAGGAAACGGCAGGATCATGACACGACTTCATGATGAGAACTTCGGGAAAGTAGAGCATGCGTTAACGGAAGCCCACCGATCGCGCCAAACGCCTCCATTCGGTGCCGATTGGACCCTTCGTGTCATGCGAGACATCCGCCGGGAAGCTGCGGGGCACGGGCAGCAATCGACGATGCCTCCGAGGCTCGATCGGCTGGTATGGAGAACAGCCGCTGTGGCTATCGTCCTAGCCCTGGTCTTCACCTGTGCCGTGTGGCTCAATACAGACGCGGACACGGTCGAACTTACGGCACTGTTGTCGAACGAGCTCGATGCGACGGTGCCTCTCATGGAATAGTTGGATGGAGGGAGGGTCTGTCATGACACGGGGGAAATTGTGGGGCGCACTCGTGGTCTTGTTCGTGGCCGGCGCGCTGACAGGCATCGCCGGGGCCACCCTTTATCAGCAATACGAACAGGAACATCGATGGGAACGAGGCCCGGCCGCAAAACATGAGAGAATCATGAAACGTCTGACCCACGAGTTGTCGTTGACGCCGGCACAACAATCGGACATCGAGCCGATTGTCAGCCGGGCCCATGTGGAAATCTTACAGTTGCGCTTCTCGCATCAGCCGGAAGTCGAACAGGCTCTGACTCAAGGGATCGCGGAGATCAAGGGTAAGTTGTCTGCGGAGCAGCAAGCAAAGTTGGATGAACTCTACGCCAAACTCCAACGGCGCTGGCAGGTTTCGCACGACTACTTGCAAGCCACCAAGGAACGGCTCAAATAGACGAACATGGAATCGAACAGGCCGGCATACGGTACATTGTAAAGGTCAATGATGACGACGTTCTCCGAGAAACCGAGAAAGGACGAAATCCCGGAACCTGTGAGTTTCGCCACGTTGCTCAAGCGTTGGGTGCTCGGGCTCTTTGTGGCTTGTGTCTTAGCCGTCGTCGTATACGCCCTGCTCACAAAGTCCGACGAGACGTCATTACGTGCTGCCGGCCAAAGGCAGAACTCCCAGGCAACACGGGCAATTCCTGTTGTAGCCGCGGCAGCGAAAACCGGCGACATCGGTGTCTACCTTAACGGACTCGGGTCGGTTATTCCGCTCAATACCGTGATGGTAAGGAGCCGCATCGATGGGCAACTGATGCAGGTACTGTTCAAGGAAGGCCAGACGGTGCACGCAGGAGACCTGCTGGCAGAAATCGATTCGCGCCCATTTCAGGTGCAATTGACGCAGGCCGAGGGGCAGATGGCGCGCGACCGGTCGCAGTTGAAAAACGCCCGACTTGACCTCGAACGATACCGCGGACTCTTGCAGCAGGGATTTATTCCCAAGCAGCAACTCGACACCCAGGAAGCACTGGTCCGCCAGCTGGAAGGGATGGTTCAGTCCGATCAGGGACAGATCGACAACGCCAAGTTGCAGATCACATATTCCCGCATCACTGCTCCCATTAATGGGCGCATCGGATTGCGTCTCGTGGATCAGGGCAACCTGGTCCATGCGAACGATGCCAATGGGTTGCTGGTCATCACCCAACTTCAACCAATCGGCGTGGTATTCACCATTGCGGAAGATAATCTCCCCCCCGTGCTCGACAAGCTCAAAACCGGAGAACCATTGCCGGTCGAGGCGTTCGATCGGGAACAGAAGCGAAAGCTGGCTACAGGAACCTTGCTGACAGTGGACAACCAGATCGATCCAAACACTGGGACGGTGCGTTTGAAAGCGGTCTTTCCGAACGACGACGATGAATTGTTCCCCAATCAGTTCGTCAATGCACGCCTGCTGCTTGACGTCAAACACGGGGCTACGATCGTGCCGTCGGCCGCCATCCAACGAGGACCAAAAGGGACGTTTGTGTACGTGGTGAACCCCGACCGAACGGTAGCCGTGCGAACGATCAATATTGGGATCACCCACCCCGATGAGGTATCCATCGAGGCAGGCTTGGCTCCCGAGGAACTCGTTGTGGTCGATGGAACTGAAAAACTCCGGGAGGGGAGCAAAGTAGAAGTCCAGCGACAGAATGAACCACCAGTCATAGGTGGCGAAACCGATCAGCCGTCCCCGGTGACCGAGAAGTCTCGAAGAGTGGTGGGGCCATGAATCCGTCCCGTCTGTTCATCTTGCGTCCGGTTGCGACAGCTTTGTCGATGGCTGCCATTTTGCTAGCCGGCTTCATCGCATATCGACAGCTTCCGGTTTCGGCCCTTCCGCAAGTCGATTTCCCAACCATTCAGGTGCTCACCTTCTATCCAGGCGCCAGTCCCGATGTGATGGCCTCTTCCGTCACCGCACCATTGGAACGCCAATTCGGACAGATGCCTGGGTTGAACCAGATGACCTCCACCAGTTCGGGAGACAGTTCGGTCATCACCTTGCAATTCAGTTTGGACCTCAATCTGGACGTCGCCGAGCAGGAGGTGCAGGCTGCCATCAATGCCGCGTCCACATTTTTGCCGCGCGATCTGCCTAGCCCGCCCGTCTATAACAAGGTCAACCCGGCGGATGCGCCGATCTTGACGCTGGCGCTGACATCGCACTCTCTGCCTCTGCCTCAGGTTGAAGACCTTGCCGAAACCCGGTTTGCTCAGAAGATTTCACAATTAGCCGGCGTCGGGCTTGTAAGCATCGGCGGAGGACAACGGCCGGCGGTGCGGATTCAGGTGAATCCGAGAGCCCTCTCGGCCTACGGGCTCACTCTGGAGGATCTGCGGGTCGTCGTGGCCGCGGCGAACGTTAATCAGGCGAAGGGCACCTTCGATGGCCCGAAGCGGGCCTCCATCATCAATGCGACGGATCAGCTGCTCTCGAGCAAAGAATATCAGCCGTTGATCGTCAGCTATCGCAACGGCGCACCGGTGCATTTATCCGATGTTGCCGATGTGATCGACGATGTGGAGAACGTCAAGCAGGCAGCATGGATGAACCAGGACCCGGCGGTGATCGTCAACATTCAGCGACAGCCGGGCGCCAATGTCATCGATGTGGTGGATCGCATCAAAAAACTGCTGCCACAGTTGCAAAGTGCGCTACCGTCGTCCGTCCAGGTCACTGTCCTGACCGACCGCACGATCTCCATTCGCGGATCGGTTCGAGACGTGCAGTTCGAGCTGATGCTGGCGGTCGCCCTGGTGATCATGGTGATCTTCCTGTTCCTCCGCACCCTGTCCGCCACCATCATTCCCGCTGCGGCAGTTCCGCTGTCGCTGGTCGGCACGTTCGGGGTCATGTATCTGATGGGATTCAGTCTGAACAACCTGACGTTGATGGCTCTCACGATCTCGACAGGTTTCGTAGTGGACGATGCGATTGTGATGATTGAAAACATCGCCCGGTATATCGAAAAAGGTCACTCGCCGCTGGAGGCCGCACTCAAAGGGTCGAAGCAGATCGTCTTCACCATTCTCTCCCTGACCATTTCGCTCATCGCGGTCCTGATTCCCCTCCTGTTCATGGGCGACGTGGTGGGCCGGTTGTTCCGCGAGTTTGCCATTACCCTCAGCATCACGATCCTCATCTCGGCCGTCGTCTCACTGACGCTGACCCCAATGATGTGTGCCAGGTTGCTTCGCCACACCAAGAAGGCGGAACAAGGTACGTTCTATCGCGTCTCTCAACAGGCGTTCGACCGGACGATCGCGGCTTACGGCAACACGTTGAAATGGGTATTGAACCATCAACCGGCCACGCTGGTCGTGGCGGTGGGCACGTTGATCCTCACCGTTCTGCTTTACATCGTCGTGCCCAAGGGATTCTTTCCAATTCAAGATACGGGTGTCATTCTTGGAATCTCCGAAGCTCCCCAGTCGATCTCGTTTCCAGCAATGGTCGAGCGGCAGCAGGCGTTGGCCGCCATGGTCCTGACCGATCAGGCCGTCGAAAGTCTCTCTTCGTTCATCGGGGTGGACGGCACGAACAGCACGCTGAACAGCGGGCGCCTTCAGATCAACTTGAAGCCACTCGCCGAGAGGAGAATCAGTTCCGGTGAGGTCATCCGCCGTCTGCAATCGCAGCTGGTGAAGGTCGAAGGCATCTCCTTATTCCTGCAGCCGGTGCAGGATCTCACGGTGGAGAATCGCGTGAGCCGGACGCAATACCAGTATACCCTCGAAGATGCGGACCCCGAGGAACTGAACCGGTGGGCGCCCAAACTCGTCGAGGCCTTGCAGACGCTTCCCGAACTGCGCGACGTGAGCAGCGATCAACAGGATCAGGGGCTGGCGTCCATGCTGGTCATCGACCGTAACACGGCCTCCCGCATGGGCATCACCCCGCAAGTGATTGTCGATGCCCTGTACGACGCGTTCGGCCAGCGGCAAGTGTCCACCATGTTCACCCAATTGAACCAGTATCGTGTCGTGCTGGAAGTGATGCCCGAGTTTCGCCAGGGTACGCAGGCGTTGCAGTTCCTCGATGTCCGGTCTCTCAGCGGCGGTCAGGTGCCGTTGAACGTATTCACACAGGTCACGGAAACGACCACGCCGCTGATCGTGAGCCGTCAGGGCCAATTCCCCGCTGTCACGCTCTCATTTAACCTCGCGCCGGGCGACTCGCTTGGCGACGCGATGGCGGCCATCGAGCGGGCGGTAGAGGAGATCGGTCTACCACCCAGCATCCGGGGGAGCTTTCAGGGCACAGCCCGAACCTTTCAGACCTCGCTGGAGAACCAGCCGTGGCTGATCCTTGCCGCACTCCTCACCGTCTACATCGTGCTCGGGATTTTGTACGAGAGTTATGTCCATCCCCTGACGATCCTTTCCACGCTGCCGTCAGCAGGGGTCGGAGCGTTGCTCGCGCTGATGCTTTTCCGTATCGAGTTCAGTGTAATCGCCTTGATCGGCATCATTCTTCTGATCGGCATCGTCAAGAAGAACGCCATTATGATGATCGACTTTGCACTGGAGGCGGAGCGGAAGGAAGGGAAACGGCCGGAGGACGCGATTTATGAGGCCTGCCTATTGCGATTCCGGCCGATCATGATGACGACGCTGGCGGCGATGCTCGCGGCACTTCCGCTGGCGCTCAGTGCCGGAGTAGGATCCGAACTCCGCCGCCCCCTGGGGGTTGCCATCGTCGGCGGGCTGATCCTCAGCCAGATACTCACTCTCTATACGACACCGGTGGTCTATCTCGCATTCGACCGATTGGCGCAACGGATCGGAACACGCCGATCCGTGAAGGGGCGTCGCGAAGCCGTTGACACGAGTTCGGCATGAATATCTCCGTCACCTGCATCCAACGGCCGGTTGCCACCACATTGTTGACGGTCGGCATCACACTTGTCGGGATGTTCGCTTTTCGGTATATTCCCGTCGCGGCTCTACCTGAAGTAGAGTTTCCTACTATCAGTGTCTCGGCGTATCTGCCTGGCGCCAGTCCCGAGACCATGGCGACCTCAGTCGCAGGCCCACTGGAGCGACAGTTTACGCGCATCGCGGGCGTGACCGAGATGACCTCCGGCAGCACGCTCGGGTCCACGGGCATCACCTTACAATTTGAGCTGAATCGCGATATCGACGGTGCCGCTCGTGATGTCCAAGCGGCGATCGATGCGGCGCGTGCTGACCTCCCCGCAATCCTTCCGAGCAGTCCCAGGTACCGCAAGGTGAATCCGGCCGATGCTCCTATGCTGATCCTCGCTGTCACTTCGGAGATCGTCGGCCGAGGGAGTATGTATGATGCCGCCTCGAGCATTCTTCAGCAAAAGCTTTCACAGGTCGAAGGAGTGGGACAGGTGTATGTGGGAGGCGGATCGCTCCCGGCCGTCCGCGTCGATCTTAATCCCTCCGCGCTGAATAAGTATGGGATCGGGTTGGAGGACGTCCGCAGAATGTTGAGCAGCACGAATGTAAACCGGCCGAAAGGTCAACTGACGGACGGAACCAGGACGTGGGAGATCAGGGCCAACGATCAACTCCACACCGCTGAAGACTATCTGCCTTTGGTCGTGGCCTATCGAGAAGGCCGAGCAGTGCACCTGTCGGACATCGCGGACGTCGAAAATTCGGTCGAGGACCTCAGGGCGATGGGAACGGCGAACGGCAAACCGGCAGTCCTCGTCATCATCAGCCGTCAGCCGGGGGCGAACATCATCGAAACGGTGGATCGGATCCGCGCACTACTCCCACAACTGGAAGCGTCGATTCCTGGCACCATGACACTTTCAGTGGTGATGGACCGGACGCCGGTCATTCGCGCTTCGCTGCGCGACATCGAGCGGACACTCGCGATTTCCGTGATCCTCGTCATCCTGGTGGTGTTTATTTTTCTCCGAAGCGCCCGCGCGACTGTCGTTCCCATCGTGGCGGTGCCGGTCTCGCTGATCTCAACGTTCGGCGTCATGTACCTTTGCGGGTACAGTCTCGATAATCTCTCGCTCATGGCACTCACGGTGGCAACCGGCTTCGTCGTGGACGACGCGATCGTCGTCTTGGAGAACATCAGCCGATACCGCGAACAGGGTGTCCCGCCCTTGCAGGCCGCGCTGCGTGGAGCCAAGGAGATCACGTTCACCGTGCTCTCGATGAGCCTCTCGCTCGTCGCGGTGTTTCTCCCTATCTTATTGATGGGTGGCATGGTCGGACGGTTGTTCCGCGAATTCGCTGTGACGCTCTCCGTGGCCATCATTGTCTCACTTCTCGTATCGCTGACCACAACGCCCATGATGTGCGCGAGACTATTGAAGCCGAAACAGGATACACCCCATGGCTGGTGGTATCGAGCCTGCGATCGGTTCTTCGAGGGAATGCGAGGTGGCTACGCGTCGAGTCTCACCTGGGTGCTGCGACATCCTCGAGGGATGCTCGCCGTGACGCTGGCGACCATGGGTCTCAGCATCTACCTCTATGTCATCATCCCCAAAGGGTTCTTTCCACAACAAGATACCGGCCGCCTGAGCGGGACCATCCAAGCCTCGCAGGATATTTCATTTCAAGCGATGAGCCAGAAGCTCACGGAAGTGACGGAGATCATTCGAAGCGATCCTGCCGTGGACACGGTGATGGGATTCTCCGGCAGCGGTGGAGGCAATACCGGGCGTATATTCATCTCTTTGAAGCCGCTTGAGGAGCGAAATCTCAGTGCGGACGAGGTGATCGCCAGACTGCGTCCCAAACTCGCCAATGTACCGGGTGCGCCGACGTTTTTGCAGGCAGTGCAAGATTTACGGCTAGGCGGGCGTGTCAGCGGCGCGCAATATCAATATACTCTCCAGAGTGTCGATCTCGGGGAGCTCAGTACCTGGACCCCCAAGGTCGAGCGCCAATTGCGTACCCTCCCGGACATCGCCGATGTCAACAGCGATCTGCAGGACAAGGGCCTCCAATCGTTGATCGCGTTCGACCGAGGCACAGCCTCGCGGGTGGGTCTCAGCCCCCAGCTTATCGACGAGACACTATACGACGCCTTTGGTCAGCGGCAGGTCTCGATTATGTACACTCCGCTCAACCAATACCACGTCGTGATGGAGGTCGCGCCCCAGTTTTGGCAGAGCGCCGCCGCACTGAATGACATTTATGTGCGGTCACCAACGGGAAGGCAGGTGCCGTTGAGTGCGGTGACACACTACGAGCCCACGTCAACACTGCTATCCGTCAACCACCAAGGGCAGTTTCCAGGCAGCACACTGTCGTTTAATGTGGCGCCGGGCGCCTCGCTCGGTGAGGCCGTCCAGGCAATTGAGAAATCCATGCTGGATATCGGTCTGCCGGACAATATCAGGGGCAGCTTCCAGGGGACGGCCAAAGCCTTCCAGGCTTCCCTGGAAAATCAGCCGTTGCTGATCCTCGCGGCGCTGGTCACGGTATATATTGTGCTGGGTATCCTCTACGAGAGTTATATCCACCCGCTTACGATTCTGTCCACGATACCGTCGGCGGGAGTCGGCGCATTACTCGCCCTGTTCCTATTCAAGACAGAGCTGAGCACGATTGCAATGATCGGTATCATTCTCCTAATTGGGATTGTAAAGAAGAATGCCATTATGATGATCGACTTTGCTCTCGAGGCGGAGAGGAAGGAAGAGAAATCGCCGGAGGAGGCGATCTATGAAGCCTGTTTGATGCGTTTCCGGCCGATCATGATGACGACCATGGCGGCACTGCTGGGGGCGCTGCCGCTGGCACTCGGGATGGGGGTAGGGTCAGAGGTGCGGCGTCCGCTCGGCATCGCGATCGTGGGAGGCCTGCTAGTCAGCCAGCTCCTCACGCTGTATACGACACCGGTCGTCTATCTCTATCTGGACCGCGTACGATTGCGGTTCCGCTCTTCCAAGGCCATGCGACTCTCTCCAATGGAAATGCCTGCAAAGAGATCCTTCCACGATCACGGCATCTGATGTCGTGACTAATAGGGAATGCTGGCGGCCAACAGCTGGCCGATGGGTTTGTCTATCTTCAAGAATCGAGTGACCTCCCGTCAGTCCACAGAGTCCGGAGAAGAGCCTATTTCATTCTGAAAAGAGCCGAGAGGGACGGGGGGAAGGAACCACTTTGAACGGGGAATTCCGACCAACCAATATTAAATGAGACAGAACAGCGGCTGGCGGACGCCATTTTTATTGACAACAATCTTGTATTTCTATAGGCTTCCGCCGGTGCTGGTTCTCTGTTCTCAGAGAGCAAAAGGAAACCCGGTGAAAGTCCGAGGCTGCCCCGTAGCGATAAGCGAGGACAATTCCACGACACGCACTGGCACTTCCAAGCTGGTACGCAGTGGATAGTGGGAGCTCGGCGAAAGCCGATATGCTCGCAAGCCTGAAGGCCTTGCCAGCATCTGGCTCCGGAGAGACAACCGGGGCCGGTACGATCCGGAAGCCTCGAGGGAGGTCAGTCGGTCTGAGCTGGTTCGGATTCCATCCCCACTTCCGTTCTAGATTCACGGCCCGCCCTTCCACATGGTTTTTCAGTCGCCCGTGAGGATAGAAGATAAAAGTCGTTGCCAGATTCTGTCGCGCGGCAGACGCATCTCGGCAGGCAACCTCTCCTCGCGGTCTTGCGCCACATCTGATGCCTTTCGCGCAAACGATGACGGAGGATGAGTTCATGCCCGGCCAGCCTGTCGCAAGAATCAACCGCCTCATAGCCCAACCAGAAACCAGTCGGACCCAAGACGTTATCCGACAAGCAGATTCACGACGAATTGCGATTCATTCGTACATGGAAATGACAGCTTGAGTCCTCCTCGTGGGTAATACGTCGACGCTTCGCATCGTGCGTACTGAAGGAACGAGAGTCTCTGCATGAACCCTGCTCGGTATCGTCCCGATGGGCCTGCCCAAGAAAACGACTGGAAAGACATGTTCCGGCAGTGGGACATTATTCCCTTTCTGAGCGTCCATGGCATGTGCCTGTTGGCGTTTCAGACGGGGATTCAAGCGGAATGGGTTCTACTCGCTATCGGCAGCTATTACCTGAGGATGGTCGGCGTGACGGCTGGCTACCACCGTTATTTCGCTCATCGCTCATACAAGACCAGTCGTGTGTTTCAATTCCTATTGGCCTTTCTGGCCATGACCTCCGCCCAGAAGGGGGTACTCTGGTGGGCCGCCCATCACCGGCACCATCACAAGTATTCAGATCGAGAAGAGGACTTCCATTCGCCGCTGCAGCGAGGATTCTGGTTCTCTCATGTCGGCTGGACCTTGTCCGAAAAGCATATGCGTGCGGATTTGACTCTCATAAAAGACTTTGCCCAATATCCTGAAATCTGCTTTCTCAACCGGTTTTACTTCATCCCGCCGGCGCTCTACGGCCTCCTGATCTATGTGCTCTGGGGATTTCCAGGCTTGGTCTGGGGCTTTTTTATTTCAACGACCGCGCTGTATCATTGCACGTTCTTCATCAATTCCCTGACACACATGGTTGGTCGAGTCAGGTACCGTTCCGGCGACGGCAGTCGAAATAGTTTTATTCTTGCGATTCTCTGCTGCGGAGAAGGGTGGCACAACAACCACCATCATTATCAATCGACAGCCAACCAGGGCTGGTACTGGTGGGAGATAGACTTTTCCTATTACACATTGGTCGTGCTGTCATGGTTTGGGATTGTATGGGATTTGAGAAAACCTCCTGCACACATCAAGGCCGACACCATCGCCGCCGAAAGTGCGAACACGATAGGACCGTAGTTCCTCCCCCGGCCCCTGATCAGGTCACAACTTCAGAACGCAGATCCAACTACAGTCAACAAGGACGGTCGATCTCATGAAACAGAAACAGGTCATTCAACAGTTGCTCGATAAAGCTGTGGTGCAAATCAACGGCAAACAGCCTGGGGATATCCTGGTGCACAATGACGGACTCTACGATCGTGTCCTGAGCGAGGGTTCATTGGGACTGGGTGAGTCCTATATGGACGGCTGGTGGGATTCGGTCCAGCTCGATGAGTTTTTTTCAAAGATTCATAGCGTGAATCTCGACGAGTCGGTCGTCGACAAGCACCTCATTTTCAACGCGGTCAAAGCGCGCGTCTTCAATATGCAGAACAAGCGGCTCTCCAAGAGAGTGGCGCACGAACACTATGATCTGGATACGGAATTTTACGAGAAAATGTTGGGCCCGAGTATGCAATACACCTGCGCCTACTGGAAACGGGCGCAGACGCTGACCGAAGCACAAGAGCACAAGCTCGATTTGGTCTGCCGGAAACTGCAACTCCGCAAGGGCGAACGGGTCCTCGAACTCGGATGCGGGTGGGGTGGCTTTGCCCGCTATGCGGCCACCAAGTATGGCTGTTCAGTGGTAGCGTACAATATTTCTTCGCAGCAGGTCGCATACGCACGCCGCTGGTGTGCCGACCTGCCTGTCGAAATCATTCAGGACGACTACCGGACTGCCTCCGGAGAATTCGACAAGGTGGCGGCCATCGGCCTGTGCGAGCATGTGGGCTATAAGAATTACCGGACGCTCATGGAAACCGTTCACCGTACGTTGAAACGGCGCGGCCTTTTTTTGCTCCATACGATCGGCAACAATAAATCGGTGTTGACGTCCGATCCGTGGTTCGACAAATATATTTTCCCGGGCGGTATGCTGCCCTCCGTCGCGCAACTCAGCGCCGCGCAGGACGGGCTATTCGTGTTGGAAGACTGGCATAACTTCGGCCCCGATTATGACAGGACGCTCATGGCCTGGCACGACAACGTGAATCAGCACTGGGATGAATTCAAATCGAAATTCGACGAGCGCTTCCATCGTGCCTGGCACTATTATCTGCAGTCTCTCGCCGGAGCCTTCCGCGCCAGGAAAATCCATCTGTGGCAGGTGGTCATGTCCAAAGACGGCGTCTTGGGCGGCTATGAGCCGGTGCGCTAGACCACATGATCACTGTTGAAGAGTACGCCGGTAAGCGAGCCCACGTGCTCAGATCCTTGACCGGGACCGGCGTGGCGGAACCGCTGGCCCTCGCGAAATCATCCTCCAATCTGTTTCGTCACCGCGCGCAGCAGCGTGTGCACCAGCTGGATCTGCGCAATTTCAACCATGTGCTTCGCATCAATGAACAGGAACGGTATGCAGAAGTCGAAGGCCTGACGACCTACGAGGAACTGCTTCGGGAAACGCTCGCCTTTAATCTGATGCCGGCCGTCGTGCCTCAGCTCAAGACCATCACCCTCGGCGGGGCCATTGCCGGCATTGGAATCGAGTCGTCGTCCTTCAAGTATGGTTTTGTGCATGAGACGATGCAGGAACTCGAAGTGCTGTTTCCAGATGGAGAAGTCGTGGTGGCCACCCGGGAGAATGAGCACAGGGACTTATTTTT
>DATDFW010000414.1:0-4807 GCA_036522375.1 Nitrospiraceae bacterium | reverse complement strand
TGACCGAGGTGTGAAACTGATTGCGCGCGCGTTGCGTGACGCTGGGATGGAAGTGATCTATACCGGTCTTCATCAGACGCCTGAGCAAATAGTCAGTACGGCGATACAGGAGGATGTGGATGCGATCGGCTTGAGCATTCTCTCCGGCGCGCACAATACGCTGTTCCGGCGAGTGTTGGAATTGCTCAAAGAACAGGGCGCCGATGATATCGCCCTGTTTGGCGGCGGGATTATTCCAGATGAAGATCTTCTCCCCCTCAAAGCGGCCGGCGTCAAGGCCTTGTTCAGACCGGGGACTCCCATGAACGATATCGTCGAGTTTGTGAAGGGACTTCGATCATGAGACCTGTCTATATGATTAGCGGCGGGATCACGAAATTCGCCAAGGCGCATCAGGACAAGGACTTTCGTCTCATGGTGAAGGAGGCCTACGACTATGCCCTGCGGGATGTGCCGCGCTTCTCCAAAAACATGATCGACGGAGCTGTCGGGTCGTATTTCTCCGACCATTTCACGAGACAGCTGAAAGCGGCCAGCATGGTGCAGGATTATTTGGGGCTCTGTCCGAAACCGTCCAAACGGGTTGAAGGGGGAGGCGCCACGGGCGGCTTGTGTTTTCAGTCCGCCTGGGAAGCGGTGGCTTCCGGACGCATGAACTGCTGCGCAGCCTTCGGCTTCGAAACCATGTCGCGGGTCAATACTTGGAAAGGGAACGAGTTCATTGCGCTTGCGTCCGATACGAACTTCGATTTCCCCGTCGGCGGATTTTACAGCGGGTATTACGCGATGATGGTCCAGCGCCATATGCATGAATTCGGTACGACGGTCGAGCAGATGGCCATGGTCTCGATCAAGAATCACGCGAACGCCCTCTACAATCCCTATGCGCAGAAAGCCAAACGGCTCACGATCAAGCAGGTGCGGGAGTCCCCGATGGTGGCGACACCGCTGACGATGGAAGACATCTGCACCATGTCGGACGGCGCCGCGGTGTGTTTCCTGGCTTCCGAGGATGTCGCCTCCAAGGTATGCGACCATCCGGTGAAAATCACCGGTGTCGGGTCTGGTTCCGATGCGATGCGTATGGCAGACAGGCCCCACGGCAAGGTGATCCTCCTGCCGCATGAACGAGAAACGGATTATCACCGGTTGAAATACCCCGGAGTTCATTCGTTCAGAGGGGGGCGCATGGCAGCGAAATTGGCTTATGAGATGGCGGGAATTCACCACCCGATGGAGGAATTGAGCTTCATCGAGCTACACGACGCTTACACATCTTCCGAGATCCAAACATACGAAGACTTGGGCCTCTGCAAATATGGTGAGGGTGGACGCTTTGTCGAGAGCGGTGTCCCGTTCCTGCCAATGGTCGATTATGGACTTGAACTATCCAAGCAGGGGCAGCTTCCCGTCAATCCATCCGGTGGATTGCTGGCCTGCGGCCATCCGGTCGGCGCCACCGGGTTGATGCAGGCCGTGTTTGCATTCTGGCAATTGCAAGGTTCTGTCGCAAAACATTTGGGGAACAGCATGCTCCAAGTCAAGAACGCCAAGCGCGGTTTGATCCACAGCCATGCCGGCACGGGGACCTACATCACTGTGTCGATCATGGAAGCCGCGTGATGCGTGAAGGGTAAGGGGTTAGGGGAGGGAAAGAAGGAGATGGAGAGCAAAGGCACCATCGTCTATGGAGTCGATCCTTTGGTCATTCACGACCATTACGAGATTGATTACCGGCACAGTTATGCGGAGGATTCCCCATTCTTTATTGGTCTCACGAAGGGGCAGTTGCTCGGCTCCCGTTGTATAGCCTGCGGCTATACCTATGCGACACCTCGGGCGCACTGTATGGACTGCGGCGGCTCGACAGTGTGGCATGAGTTGCCGCTCACCGGTCGAATCCATACCTTCACCACCTGTCACTACGGTGGTGAACTGTTTCTCAAAGAAACGCCTTTCACGTTACTCCTCGTGGAATTCGACGGCGCAGACACATTATTCCTCTCACGGCTCAAAGGGATGCCGCTGGACGCAGTTCGCATCGGCCTACCGGTGGTCGCGCGTTTTGCGAAGACCCCAACTTTCAAGGTGACGGATGTTTGGTTCGAGCCTGCAGACCAGATGTGAAGTGGGAGATTCCCTGGCGTTGACCGATCGAGTCAAGGCGGGAAACGTCCGTGCCCTCTCGCGGCTGATTACATTGCTGGAGAATCAGCACCCGGATGGCATCGCCGTTCTTCGCCAGCTTACTTCGGGTTCCCCGCGTGCGGCTGTGATCGGAATCACCGGTTATCCGGGAGCAGGCAAGAGCACGCTCGTCGCTCAACTCGTGGCTGCCTATCGACGTTCAGGCATGAAGGTCGGTGTCCTGGCCGTCGATATCACCAGCCCTGTGACAGGCGGCGCCTTACTTGGAGACCGCATCAGAATGCAGGAACATACACTCGATCCCAATGTCTATATTCGGAGCATGGCCACCAGAGGACACCACGGTGGGCTTGCCCGCGCAACTAGCGACACAACTGTAGTGTTGGAGGCAGCTGGGTACGAGGTCATTGTGATCGAGACGATCGGAGTCGGTCAGAACGAAGTGGAAGTGATGGATGTGGCCCATCCCGTCGTCGCGGTTGTAGCGCCTGGTTTCGGCGATGAGGTGCAGGCGATGAAAGCCGGGTTGTTGGAAGTGGCTCATATCGTCGTCGTTAATAAAGGCGATCAGGCAGGGGCGGATACCACGTTGCGGGACTTGCGGGACTGGTGTTCGACGGTGCTCCGGACCGTCGCGACGACAGGAGAAGGTATTCCGGAACTTGTCGAGGCGATTGCCGAGCATCGACGGCTACGCGATTTATAAGGTTTGTCCGTTCCTCCTATACGAAATGGAACCGCAGTCAGAATATCTGGAGGATCTCATGCCACACCAATTGTTGACGATCTCTCACCACGTCGCACGGATCACGTTGCATCATCCGCCTGCCAACGTACTCAATCTCTCAGTGCTCAAGGACCTCGAATTTGTCCTGAACGAGGTAGAGGAGGACGACTACGTCCGAGTAGTGATCGTGACTGGAACTGGGCGGTTTTTTAGTGCGGGGGCGGACGTGCATGAGCTGGCGCACTTGACGACTTTGCATGGAGGGACGGAGTTTGCGCTTCGGGGCCAGTCGTTGCTCAACCGTATCGAGCGGTCGGAGAAACCGGTCCTGGCAGCCATCAATGGGACTTGCGTCGGCGGCGGGCTCGAACTGGCCCTGGCCTGCCACATTCGGGTGGCGGCGGTGGGCATCCAGCTAGGATTGCCGGAAATCAAGCTCGGCCTCATTCCTGGTTTCGGCGGCACCCAACGGCTGCCGCGAGTCGTCGGGGTGTCCAAGGCGGCAGAGATGATTCTGACGGGTGAGAGTCTGTCTGCCGAAGAGGCGCTCAGAATCGGCTTGGTCAGCCGAGTCGTGCCGCTGCAGGATTTAATGGCAGAGACTGAGGCCATTGTTGCTCTGATCACGGCCTGCGGAAAGACCGCCGTCGATGCGGCATTACACGCGATCAGAGGGGGACTCGACATTCCTCTCTCTGAAGGGTTGGCGAGGGAAGCGGAATTGTTCGGCCGGTTGTGCAGCACGCCGGATAAACAAGAAGCCATTCAGGCGTTTCTCGAAAAGCGACAACCCAGACTGGTAAAAACGGAGGCATGAATTTGGGAGGGTGAGGCGTCAAACGTGAGGAGCTGAAGGAAGGAATAGGATCGGAAGGAAATTACCAATGCTCGCAGAGCGTTTGAGTCGGTATGGTCAGTCTCTCGGCTATGATGATTTGCCGAGCGCCGTGGTGCACGAAGTTAAACGGCGAGTCTTGGACAGCCTGGGCTGTGCGCTTGGTGCGTGGAATGCGCTGCCTTGTAGAATCGCGCGTCGGATCGCTCAATCAGTGAACGTCACCAGCGGTGCGACGCTATGGGGAACGAATCATAGAACGCTTCCCGATCTTGCGACGTTCGCCAACGGAGCGCTCGTCCGCCATCTTGATTTCAACGATACCTATCTCGCGAAGGAGCCTGCGCACCCTTCGGACAACATTGCGGCCATCCTCGCCGTCGGAGAAACCTCTCATGCTTCCGGCAAGCGCGTGATTCAGGCCATCGCCCTTGCCTATGAAGTCCAGTGCCGCCTCTGCGACGCGGCAGCGCTGCGACCGCGCGGCTGGGACCATGTGACCTATGGGCCATTTTCCTCCGCCCTCGCCGCGGCCAAGACGATGAAGCTCTCGGATACACAGACATTACAGGCCATCAATCTCGCCGGAGTAGCGAACATCGCATTGAGGCAGACGCGTGTTGGCGACCTTTCCATGTGGAAAGCCTGCGCGTTTTCGAACGCCGCGCGGAATGGTGTCTTTGCGGCTATGCTGGCTCAACGAGGGATGACAGGCCCCTCTCCGATTTTTGAGGGGGAGAAGGGTTTCATGAAACTCGTGTCGGGTCCGTTAGAGCTTCCGCTCTTTGGTGGCGAGAAGGGACTATCAGAGCCGGGCACGTTCAAAATCCTGGATACCTATATTAAACAGTATCCTGTGGAGTATCACGCGCAGACGGCAGTGGAAGCCGCTCTGGCAGTCCGGGAGGATATGCGTAAAGCAGAAGGGGTCGACGCGGTTGCAGGCATCACAGACGTCGAAATAGGCAGCTACGATGTGGCGATTGAAATCATCGGACGCGGTCTCGAAAAGTGGAAGCCTCGCACGAGAGAGACAGCCGATCACAGTTTTCCCTATTGTGTGGCTGTTGCGCTGTTGGACGGCAGGGTTACCGTAC
>DATDFW010000413.1:0-6925 GCA_036522375.1 Nitrospiraceae bacterium | reverse complement strand
TATTAACTGCACATTAAATTACTTGCGGTGTGTAAAATTCTTGCGGCGCGGGTTGCTTCGGAGAGGGTTTACATTTGGAGGACAGCTTCAAACGTTCTGTTCTGATCTCGTTCCTATGCTGTGCTTGTGTGCCTGGCAGATTGTTGACGGGTCGGATTGATCGTTGAGTCACAGGGTAGAACAGAATTGGCGGGCGAGTTCAGATGGTTCTGTTCTTGAGTGTCGTCTCTTTGGCCGATTAGAGGACGCGATAGTACAGCACCGTGCTGCCTCCAGTGCTCGAATCGCGCTGGAGCACTACGGTCGCATTCCTAGTCACTTCGT
Source organism: Nitrospiraceae bacterium (assembly GCA_036522375.1). Taxonomy (GTDB): domain Bacteria; phylum Nitrospirota; class Nitrospiria; order Nitrospirales; family Nitrospiraceae; genus Palsa-1315. The sequence continues at coordinate 6,601 of DATDFW010000413.1, read as the reverse complement.
TCACACTCACATTCATGCGGGCTGAGAATACGTTGCTTTTGATGTCGTACTGAGTTCCAGTTCGGAGCTGCTTTGCGATCTCTTCGAAACTGCTTACACGATCCACATCTTCTTTGGTCTTGAAGGGACGAGCCTGGATAATTTCCATCGCCATGTTTGGTGTAATCCTCGGATCGAGGGCCTGAAGCACGAGAGGACCGGCGGTATTGACATTCACCGGCTTTCGATCATCTATTGGGAAAACGGTCACGACCTTCGAGAGCTTCTCGATAATATCGGGAGTGATCCCCTTGATCAGACGCAACTCTAAGAGTGTCTCCAAAGGAGCATTGGCTGCCTTATAAGAGGGCCGCTGCGCCTGATAGTACAGGCTCTCCGCGCCGGCAGGCTCCTGCACCTCGTCTTTGTCTACCCAATCGACGATGGCATCGACCAGATCGGGATTGACCTGCAGGAGCTCGAAGAGCCGCTTGAATTTTTTGACTATGGGCGCCTTGGCAGTGGCCTCGGCAATACCCAAGTCATTTAAGTTCAGCTTACCCAGTTCATCTTCAATTTGCGCATTCAGCAAGCCGTCTCCGATGGCGTAATTCGTGATGGGAAAGCCCCAGAGGTCAGTGGGGGCATCGAAGGTCTGTCCCGTTTGTTTCTCCTTCAAGCTGTCTTGTTGTAACACGCCACGGGCTGCCTGAACCGCCGCACGGGCGAGCACAGTAGCTTTGAAATTATCGCGGAAGGCTGCGGCATCGCGGTATTCCCGTCTCGCCTCGGCATCGAACTCGAGAATCAATGCCACCAGAAGGGTCAGTACGAGGAGGGTGAGGAGCAGAGCAACACCACGTTCATCAGACCTTCGCATAGGTCACGATTCTCAGTATGGCATCGAGATTGGCCGGATTATCATATTTCGGTTTCATCTGCAGGTGGTGCACTTGAACGTCGTAAGGCGCCTGTTCGATGGCCACCAGCAGCGCAAGGATCTGGGGAAGCGAAACACCCTCGAGTCGAAGGTCGACGGCGGTTTCCTGATAACCCTGAACAATAGTCGGCGATTGTGGCTGCATGCCTGTGATCCGATCGCGAATCTGTGCCGTCGTGGTCGCTTCTTCCATGAAGGCCAGCAGGGAAAACTGAGCCGGCGGGATGGGCATGCGTTCTTCGAGCTTGGCAATACGAGCTTGCTTGGCCACATACTCCTGTGCGACGAGCATGAGCTCCTGGCTGTCTTTCGCCTTGCGTAGCGCTTGTCGATCAAGCTTGTCGATTGTGTCCATGAGTGGATCGATGATCAGCAGGAAAATGAGCGCGGCTCCAACCACGGTCACTCCGACAGCCACGATAATGCGCTCGCGTTGTGAGAAATGATGCCATCGTTCTTTCAGCATCTGCATCATGGTCGTTGCACCGTATAGGTGAGGCGAAACACGACTTGGTTCTGTTGAGCTCCGACCCGAGTATCACTAATGGAGACGTCTTGAAATGATTCAGATGCCACGAAGGCCTGTTTAATCTTGTCGACCGCATCGAAGGTGACAGTTTCCCCCTCCAGATGGATGCTGGTCCCGTCTATCGTCAGTTCACGAATCGTCAACGGCGTGCCTGGCGGCACATGCTTCACTAATCCTGCAAGACTGGCCAAGACATTGTAGTGTGTGCCGTCGACAACTGAGAGCCCCTTCTCGACCTGCTCGACTCGATACCGAGCCTGGTCCAATTCTTCACCGGGGTTGGCGCCCGGACCAAATGTTTGCTCATATTGAGTTTGAATCTCGGCCTTGAGGTTCTTGACCGACGAGTCTTTCAGCATCACGCGAACGGAGAGATCGGTCAGCGCCAGAATACCGAGGATAAGCCCACCCCACAGGGCCAATCGTCGATCTTGCTTCGAGAATTGTCCCGTTGCCGATGCGGCGTCGCTGCTGGCCTTGAAATCCAACGCAAGGTTGGATCCCGCAAGCCTCGATTTCCATCGAGGCCTGACGATATTCGGATGGACGGCCAATCCGAATGCGATGGAAAACGCGCGGGGGCAGCTTGCGCCGAATCCTTGCCTCGGGCCGACCGGAAGCAAACCCAGTTGGCGCGCCATATGTCCGCTGAGTTCTTTCAATTTTGAACCGCCGCCCGATACCCAGCAATGAGATAACCGTTGATGGACGGTACCCTCATAGGCATGGAGGGAAACGCGCAACTCCTTAAGAACTGGTTCAAGCCAAGTATCGACCTCCTGTACTTCAATGGCTCGCTTCCGTCGCTCCGCTTCGGCGAAGCTGCAGGCATAGCGAACGGCAAGCGCATGGGTGAGATGATTCCCTCCCCACAATACGGTCCGTAACAACACCGGACGGCCTTCATGTATCAGGCATAAAGTCGTCTTCGAAGCGCCGACATCAATAATCGCCATATCGCCAGGAACCTGAGCGCCTTCCTCTTTCAGAAACTGACTGACAGAAAACAACGCCATGCCGTCAATCGTGATCGCGGAGGGATTCAAATCGGCCGATGCCATAAACTGCAGATGCTCAGCAATTTTCTCTTTGGGTGCGGCTGTGACCAGGACTTCTGAGCCTGTAGCCTTCGAGGCCCCTTCCTGAGCTTCCCGCGCCGGTAACAACAGACTGCCGACCGTGACGTCCTCCAAGGGCATGGGAATCAGATTTTCCATTTCGAATGGGACGACCTGGGCAAGTTTGGAGGCATCACGAAATGGGAAAGAAAGGGTTCTGACAAACACATCTTGGCAGGGGAGTGCGGTGACAATTTCCCCGCTCCCATACAACCCATGCTGCCAGAGGAAATTTCTGAGCATGGCCGTTCGATACGCCGCTTCTGATTGTTCCGGACGTCCATAGGGAACGGGCAGGTGGAAATACTCCACCGATTCACGCCCGGTCAGTCGACGACGAAACCGTACGGCCTTAATGGCCGTCTGCCCAATGTCGAGTCCAACACATTCAGCAATCATCGACAACCTTGTTTACTCCTCATCTTCATAGCTCGCTGCCTCTCTGGTTAATCTGGTCTCTCTAATTACCCGGTTCTCCCAACCAAACAGACAAGACAGACCTCTTAACGAGACAGACCAACTAGAGTGCCACCTTGGCATTCTTGATCGGCCCTACCAACTTGAATGTCAGTTGAGTCCCTGGCTGAAAGGGTGGCAATGAGAAGCTCGCCGCTTTTTGGGCAAACCCAGCACCTGGAACGACAGTGACGGTAAGGTCGAGAATGCTCTGCTGTATCGATTGCTGCAATGTCACGTGGCCCTGAACGGTGAACGATCCGTCAACACCGTCTCCTTTCAACTCCGTCACCTCGCAGGCTGCATCGCGGCAGGTGAGCGAGGCTTGAATGCGGCCCAAGCTCAGGGAGGGCATCGATTGAGTGCCGGAAGGAATCCTGTCGATCACGAGGTCCTTGATGTCAAGCTTCAGAGTCCCTTCCCCTTTGAGGGCAGCATTCCTACCTTGGGTACTGTCCCATCGATGTGTGAAATCTCCCTGAATTATTCCGCTGGTCACATAGGGTTTCAGAACCGTTGCAAGATCCATCTGTTGGAGGTGACCTTTCACGGCAACAGGCCCTTGTAACTGCCAAGAGGCTGTCCTCAGAGATCCTGTGGCTCGTCCAGCACCTCCTTGCATCACCCCCGGAAGTTGGACCGCATAGTCTAGCACCAGGCGTCCTAAGATTGCCTCAAAGACTCCAATTGTGGCACGTGCATCTTCGATGGGAATCGTTCCGGTAGACGGTCCGGCGAGGACGACGTCATGCCACGCAATGCCAGCAGGGAAGCCGACCGACCAATCCGCGGCGCGAACCTCCCATCCAGTCGCTCGATTGAGTTCAGTAAGCAGGCGGTGTTGAAGTGGGCCATAAGGAAAGGTCAGAAAGAGAAAAGCCATGAAGCAAGCCAACGAGGCCAGGATCCAACCCAGCGGGCCTTTCAGCGTCAATGTCTCAGGCGATGGCCACGGCCACTTGATCATGATGCCCCCACTGCCACCCACTGGCGAATCGTTTGGGGTTCCGCATTCTCTTGGAGCAGTGTCAGTTCGATCAAGATTGCTATGGGAGGAGACTTTTTTCGTACACGACCATCCCACTCATCCACCCAAAGGCGGTTTGTCCCGTCATAATAGCGGACGTTGAATGCCTTGACCTTGTTGACCAATTCGATTTGCCCTATAGATTCGTCTGTCAGACCGTAGAGATTCTTGCGTACATATCGAAGGAGGCGATCGCCCTCTCTTGTGTAAACAATACGAACCTGCTCGGTATCTTTGGTTGACTCCGCTCCTCGATACTGGCCCATGGTAAGAAAGGCAATCGTATCGGCCGGCTGACCGTCGAATTGGCCATTGATGCCCATCCAAGGGGGGCCGGTCTGGGAGGCCTGGCTAACAGACAATTCGTCGATCATGACTCGCAGGGTGCTGCGAACGATCTGTTCATTGGCCGAGTTCGCTCTCGTTGCATCGATCGCACTCGTTGTGAGAAAGAGGGACCCAAAGACCAGGGCAGCCATCATGGCGACCAGAGACACGGCCAGCAAGACTTCGATTAGGGTAAAGCCGCCTTCAAGGCGTGGTTGTCGAAAAGACATACGTACTGACCTCAACTTTTTCTTCCAGCTCGCCTCGCGGCCACAGGATCTGAATCTTCACTTCCCGTACAATCGGCAGTGGCGTAGAGGAGACAATTCGCTTCCACCGATAATTCAACGGGCGTTCCGTAACCACGGCAGTAGGTTGTGATCCCAGGGGCGTCGGCAGGAATTCTCCGCTTGTTTCACCATAAGGCAAGAGCGTCCCCAATTCCGTCTCAACTAGTTTTTCCTGCGCAAGAATCGTGGCGGTGGTCATCTCCTTGGCTCTCGCATAGAGGTCGATATCCCAATTGCGAAGTCCCAAGAGAATCGGCAGCGCCAGCGCGAGAATGCCGAGTGCAATTACGACCTCTAATAATGTGAAGCCCCGTTCACTGTCCATTTGATGTGCGCTCTGCGGTAACACAACGTACGATGTATCCGTGCGATTACACACCTGCCGCCTTGAGGAATGGCTTCACACGCTCAGGAATCGGGAGCGGCTTAGGGGGATCAATCCGTTCATCGCTCGTGCGGATCGCTCCCGTGACCGGCTCAATGGCAATGGCCAGAATGCTGTTGTGAGTATCTACCAGATGCATCGTCGCCGGATCGATCCTTCCCGTTGGGTAAAAGAACAGATCGACCCGCCCGGATGCTTTTAGCTCCTGTCCCATCAAAATATCCAAAAAGCGAATGGTCTCAGGAAGTTGTAATGGTGTGATCCAGACGGGGTCGGTGGGCAGCTTTTCTTGGTCTCCATCTAGGATCATTGTCCAGTAAGTCCCTCTTTCGATGTCAATGTATAAATGCACAGTCTTTTGGGTCGACATGGCCAGACTTTGAAGGGATCGAACGGTTCCGACCATTTTCCGGCCAAAGGAACCCAGATTTTCATCCAACGAAATTCGGGGCAGGATGATTCCCAGTAGCCCAACGAGCAGGAAGAGAACAAGGATGATCTCCAGAATGGTGAATCCAGTTGATGCCCGTAAGGGGTAAGGGGTGAGACGTAAGGCGAGGGAAGAAAATCGCCGCATCTCCCACGCCCATATCCCGTTACCCCTTATGCCCTGTACCCCTTGCCTCACTATTTAGTCCTTGTCGAGATTAAAGTTGCTGATATCGGCATTGATCCCTTCGCCTCCTACTTCTCCATCGGTGCCCAGGGACATGAGTTCGTAGTCACCGAGAGGAGTTCCCGTCGGGGTACGCTTCTGACTGGGGCTCAGATACTTGTAGGGATTTTGCCAAGGATCTTCGGGAAGCTTTTGAAGATATCCGCCTATCTTCCACTTCTTCGGGATCACCCCCACCGTCGGTTTCTCGACTAGAGCTTTTAATCCCTGTTCGGTCGAAGGATAGACACCATTGTCGAGCTTATAGAGCTGTAAGGCTCCTTCAATATTTCGAATTTGAACCTTTGCCGCCGTACGCTTCGCTTCATCGGTTCGCCCCATGATGCGAGGGACGACCAGTGCCGCGAGAATGGCGAGGATCGCCACCACCACCATGATCTCGATAAATGTAAATCCAGCGGTCCCACCCAGGTTGCGAGGCGTGAGGTGCCAGGCGATGGAGCCTCGCCATAGACGGTTCTTGCTCCACCTCGTCCACATCTCCTCGGGCTGCTTTCTTCCAGTCATCAAACACCTCCCCTTAGACTCATCACCCATTTCCATATGCCGATCACTGCTTCTTGCAGGAGGCTCAAAAAGTCCAGACTTCTCACCCGCCCAACCCCGTCGCGCCAAGACGCGCCGTTCCGCTGGCAAGGCCGCAGCGAGTGAAGGCCCGAGGCATACATTCCAGGGCGCACGGTGCGACGAATAAGGAGCACCACGTCTGTGCGCGCCGCCGAGTCGGTGAGGCGGCCGGGTCCCCGTTGAGCGTCTGAACGATGCGAGAACGCTGCTGGCAGGCTTTTTCAGCCTCCTGCTAATGAACCATCTGTCCCATCTCGAAGATCGGCAACAAGATGGCCACTACGATAAAGAACACCAAGACACCCAT
>DATDFW010000412.1:0-2743 GCA_036522375.1 Nitrospiraceae bacterium | reverse complement strand
CCTCCGATTCGCCTCCATCATCAAACCCATATGCCACTGCCTCCGGCTTCTCCCGGCTCAATATTGCGACGCCATTGTAAGACTTCATCCCCCGATAGGTGATCTCATACCCGGATTCTGCCAATACGAGCAGCGGAAATTCACTGTCCTGAACTTTGGTTTCTTGAAGACAGAGCACATCGGGCTTCTGCTGAACCAGCCAGCTCAGCACGATCGGCAATCGTTTGCGGAGAGAATTGACGTTGAAGGTGGCGATTTTCATGGCGGCGGCCGTCGATCGAGCTGGCGGGGAATGCTAACAGAAGAGGCGAGTGGGCACAAGTCGACCGATGAGCAAGCCTGGAGAAACACGCGAAGAAAACAGTACGGCCCGTAGTGGAGCGTTCCACTACGGGCCGGTGCACACGCCTTCGGAAAGCCTGGGGCCTCTCGAGCTTACTTGCCCGCCGCCCCGACAGCGTTTTTTGCCTATTGGCCGGCAGCCTTCATATCTTTGCCAACACCCTTGACCGCTTCATTATGCCCATCAGCCTTCGCCTTCATCTTGGTTTTATGCGCTTTAGCGTTGCCCTTCATGTCTTCCTTCTTCGTCTTCTTCGCCTCTTTAGGGGCCTTCATCTTGGCCTTCATCTCTACTTTCTTTCCCTTCACATCGGCCTTCAGGCCGCCCTTGTCGGCTTTCATTTGCTCTTTCATCTGGCCCATCTCGTTCTTCATGGCGTCGTCCGCCAGCGCAAATGAGCTGGTTCCAACTAAGCACAATGCCGCAAACGCGACCACGATCAATCTATGCACAAGGCACCTCCTCATCAATGGACGTTAAGTCAAGGACCATACGTCGAGCGTTGCACGGCATACCTGGTCTGTCAAGCCGATGTGCAAATTTGGCATCATCGGTTCACACACCCAGCAGACATCAACGTCGGCTGTCCAGAAACCTTCGCAGGATTGCCTGCTCGATCCTCGATCTTCCGCGATCCGGTGCCGGAAACCGCAGCACCAATTGAATGCGTCCAGGCTCGGACAGTTGGATGGTGATGCGGGGATCCGGCGATGGCGCTTCGAGCAGATTCCTCTGCTCCAACAACTTCATCTGACGACCGGCTTCTTCCAGATAGGGAGTACATTCAGCCTTGGCTGCGTCTAGCAGGTGCCGTTCAGCATCCCGCCAATCGTCCGTGTGATTGAGCGGAATTACAAGGATATAGAGCCCATACTCCTGGTTAGGATTCTCTTTGATTAAGGCATTCGTCAACAGCATGCTGTTCGGAAACACCGTCACGCGGCCTGTATAGAGATGAGATGCTTGGCCCGGCCCGATCTCGAGGAGCCTGGTTGCAAAGACGTCATGATCCAAAACCACCCCTCGATGTCCCGCAATCTGAATACGATCGCCGACCGAATAAACTTTCCCTCCTACGCGCAATGCCGCCCCGCTCCAGCAGAGGATCAGCTCCTTGGTCGCCAGCACTAGCGTGGCCGCCAAGGCGACCAGGGAAACGGCAAGGGCTTGCAGCTCGTGCGCCCAAATCACCACCAATCCTATGAGCAACGCGAATAAGATCGAATTTCTTGTCGCCACCACCCAGCGACGCTTGGCCTCCATCGACAGAGCGGAGTTTTTGGCAATCGAACGCACGACAAGCGCACGCGTGATAAGGAGAGTCAAAAGCAGCAGGAGCGATTTGAGGCTGTCAAAGAAGATCGAACTGTCGATGTACGGCACCCAGGCTGGCATGGATTACAGAGACGAGATCATTTATTGGCCTTGAGCTGATTGCGAGTTCCCTGAACACATTCTTCCCGTTTCCATTGTTTGAGGATCTTTTGTTCGTTGAACGACAGAGTATAGCGATAGCAATAGAGGGTGGGTTTGGGCGCGTCGTTTGTGGCCTTGCCCAGCAGAGCCGCGGCCTGCTGTGTGGCATCGGTGAGGGTAGAGAGATTTATCGGATCCAATTCGTTGTCACTGACCGGAACGCGAAAGGTCCAGATCGTATCGCCGCCGAGCGCAGGAGTCTTGGCTGTATGGGGTGGCCCCATGCGCTCGGAAACTTCCTCCTGCGTTAATCGATCAACGCCCTTGTCGAAATAGCTGTCACGCCAGGGTCCGCCGCAGGCGAGTACTGAGCCGGCAATGATTAGTAACAACGCGGGCGAAACCCTGCCGGGAAACCACTTGGAGGGGATCATAACTTGGGTCTCTCATGCAGTTGCTGTCTGCGTTTGATCGAACAATAGAGGGCATACCCTTGAGCCACCATCCCAGTCACCAATAAACCCAACGCCGTCTGCAGCCACAGCGCGCCTGTCTCGTCCAATCCATAGATCCCAACGACAAATCCGAGTGCGATCGCCACGATCCCCACAAATCGTGCGATCATCCCATTCATAGGCAATTTGTTGGGGGCTGGCTCGTTGTCCGTCGGCATAGGGAGTACGCTACACTGGATGACGCAACCGGTTCAACTCCTCTTCGCGCGAAACCATTTGCACATAGCTTCGCATTCTGCTTTTCCAGTTGTTCTAGGTTCCCAGGCAGCTGAGCCAGAGTCACCACCTTCAATGCCCTGTCTAATAGGTCGAGGTCTAAGAGCTTCTCTGGGACGGAAGGAGTCGGCATTAGTAAGGACTCCGCTTTGGCAACGCCTGCAAACTCACCGACGCAGTACCAGCTCCGTCACCAACCCTCGCGTCGGTTATCGGCGAACAGGCCTTAACACATGGGACTGTCGCCGATTGC
>DATDFW010000411.1:0-3423 GCA_036522375.1 Nitrospiraceae bacterium | reverse complement strand
GGGCCTATGAAATCTGGGAACCTTTCGCGACCTGGGACCGCCTTGAGTACATTGACCTCTATGTGACCAAAAAGATGGCCGCCATCGCGGAGCATCACAGTCAGGTGGCCACCATACCCTACGGAGAGGGAGTTCTGGGATTGAACCGCTGGCGCGCCGTGTTCGCCGATCCCAAGGCAAGCGCTCCGGCCGGGATGTATGCGGAGGTCTTTCGACGGATTACTCTCCCTCCTCATTCCACATAGCCCCGTTTCGTCACCCGTTCTTCTCCATCAACCGCAAAACAGCCCAGCGAGACGGGGAGAACTGGTTCATCTGGTCTATTTCGTCTAGCCGATTTGTCTCGTTCAACCAAACAAACCAAATAAACAAGACAAACGATCCGCTCTTATGCATGGCCATTGATGAATGTCCCTGTCCTTTGTCTAACCGATTCGCGTACCATTAGCCTGATATGGAAAGTCTTCATCAACTCGAGACCGTCATTTTGCTGTTGATTGCCGTGCTTGCCCTTGCGGCGATCGCGCGCAAACTCATCGTTCCGTATCCCATCTTGTTGGTGATCGGAGGACTGGTTCTGGGCTTCATTCCCGGCGTGCCGACGCTGCGTCTCGATCCTGACATCGTGTTCCTGGTGTTCCTTCCTCCGATTCTCTGGTCCGCGGCGTACTTCACCTCCTGGCGCGATTTTCGTTCAAACATTCGCCCAATCACCCTGCTGGCTGTGGGACTGGTGTTGGCGACAACCGCCGCTGTTGCCATGGTTGCGCACGCCTGGCTTCCTGGATTGGGCTGGGCTGGAGCCATTGCTCTTGGAGCGATTATTTCCCCACCCGATGCCGTTTCAGCCACGGCGGTTGCAAAGCGTATAGGTCTTCCTCGCCGCGTGGTCACGATTCTGGAAGGGGAGAGTCTGGTGAACGATGCAACGGCGCTTATTCTGTATCGTACCGCGGTCATGGCTGCCGTGAGTGGCACCTATGTATTGAGCGAAAGCCTGCTGGATTTCTTCATGGCGGCGGCAGTGGGAGTCGCCGTCGGACTGTCGGTCGGCCTGGTGGCACGCTGGGCACTGCGATTGGTGGAAGATAGTTTCAGCGAGATTGCCATCACGCTCCTCGCTCCATACATCGCCTGGGTCTTGGCTGAACAGGCACATTCTTCAGGCGTGTTGGCCTGTGTAGCCGGCGGTCTCTATCTTCGCCGACATTTCAGCGAGGCCGTTGCGCCGGTGACAAGGATTCAAGCCAGGGCCGTGTGGGACTTCCTTGTGTTCGTCCTCAACGGGGTCATTTTTATTCTGATCGGCCTGCAACTCGATGCGCTTCGTGAGGCCATCCCATCTGGAATGTTCCTCCCTCTTATTCTTAGTGGGGTACTCGTGAGCGTAACGGCGATCGTGGTGCGTCTGATCTGGGTGCCGCTGGCCGCCTGGATCCCAAGACTGTTCAGCCCCTCGCTGCGGGCACGCGACCCGATGCCGGCTTGGCCAACGCTGTTCATCCTCGGCTGGACCGGCATGCGCGGGATTGTGTCCCTGGCGGCGGCATTAGCGCTGCCGCTCACGACTGCAGCCGGAGCGCCGTTTCCCTTTCGGGCAGAAATTATCCTGATCACCTTCTCGGTGATTCTCGCCACGTTGGTGTTGCAGGGCTTATCACTGGCCCCTCTGATCCGTGGCTTAAAATTACGAGATGACGGAAGTCTGGAACTTGAGGAAATGCGGGCACGGGAACATGCAGCAACGGCGGCCCTCATTCGCCTGGACGAGATCGCGAACGAAGGGTGGCCTCTTCCCGAACATGTCGATCAGATGCGCGTGCACTATGGCGGACGTGTAGAGCGTTATGCCAAGGATGGAACGGTTGAGGAGTGTACCGCCGAAGCCGGTGAGGCATTCCGGCGTTTGCGGCATGAGACGCTGACAGCAGAGCGCCTTGCGATGATCGGTCTGCGGAATGAAGGTGCCATTAGCGACGACGTGCTGCATCGTCTCGAGCACGAGTTGGATGTGGAGGCGCTTCGGATAGGAATCGGCGAGCGGCGGGTCTGATCAGGAGGCGGACACCAAGTAGGGCGAATTGGCACGGGTCATTCCGCGTTATATTCTTACAAAAAACGGGACGGCTATTAAGACTAATCCGACCGTGACAAGTACGTACATATTGGCAATGAAATAGGGGACGACACAGAGTGCGATTCCCGTGATGAGGGGCACGATGGTCTTTTGCTTTTTTCCATAGAGAAAAAATCCAAACCCGATGGATCCGAACAGTAACACCCAAAGCAAGACCGCTGTACTGTCCATTTCAAACATTCATGACTCACAGGCCGATTGTTGGAAGGGAGCTGCTTCCTCCTATATGCCTGAGGCTAATGCGTTGCCGATCAATGATTGCGCTTCCTCCTGAATCTGCTTCAGATGATCTTTGCCCCGGAAACTCTCAGCATAGAGCTTATACACATTCTCAGTGCCGGAGGGCCGGGCGGCAAACCATCCATGCAGAGTGAAAACCTTCAATCCGCCGATTGAGGCCCCATTGCCAGGGGCGGTTGTCAATTTACCGAGGATTTTGTCGCCGGCCAATTCTGAAGCCTGCACCTGATCCGGTGAGAGTTTCGACAGGATGGTCTTTTGCGCCGGCGTCGCCACTGCGTCGATCCGCTCGTACACCGGCTCTCCAAGTTCATTGGTTAGTTCCCGGTACATTTCACCCGGATCACGGCCGGTCTTGGCCATCATTTCCGCCGCCAGAAGATCCATGATGATGCCATCCTTATCAGTCGTCCACACCGATCCATCTCGACGAAGGAAGGAGGCTCCTGCGCTTTCTTCTCCACCGAAACCGAGCGAGCCATCGAGCAAGCCGCTTACAAACCATTTAAATCCGACCGGCACCTCAACCAGCTTCCTCTTCAGCTTCACTGCCACACGGTCAATCAGGCCGCTACTCACGAGCGTCTTCCCAATGCCAGCCTCGGGCTTCCACCATGAACGATTGGAAAAGAGATACAAGATGGAAACGGCGAGGTAGTGATTGGGGTTCATCAGGCCGGCCGAGCGAGTGACAATACCGTGCCGGTCGTTGTCCGTATCGTTGCCGAATGCGACATCGAAGCGATCTTTCAGCGCAATCAGATTCGCCATGGCATAGGGCGAAGAACAGTCCATACGAATCTTGCCGTCCCAATCGAGCGGCATGAAGCGGAAGGTCGGATCGACGGCGGGATTCACGATCTCAATATTCAAGCCATAGCGCTCAGCAATCGGCTGCCAGTAGGCCACCCCGGATCCCCCGAGCGGATCGATGCCAAGCTTCAACTTGGCCGATTGGATCACGTCCATATCGATAACTTGCGCAAGGTCACCGATGTAAGCGCCGAGGTAATCATGGAGGTGAGTTGTGCTTGCACGACGAGCCT
>DATDFW010000410.1:0-2766 GCA_036522375.1 Nitrospiraceae bacterium | reverse complement strand
CGAGGATTGATCATGTGTGCTTGAAACGCTTCTATTAGGGTGAGCACGTCGATGCCCAGATATGAAGGAGGAGCATTTCGCAATCGAATAATTCCACTGCGAATGAGGTTGCATCCTGCTGCCGGATTGCCGACGAAGTATTTTAGATTTGCAGCGCTGAGTTGAATTAATGCTTGGAGAAAGTTTCCCTGCACACTATGGTGTCCCACCGCGTGCCACAGTCCCTCGAAGACCTCGTGACTTTCCCACCAATAGGCAAAATTGTAGAGGTCAATTCCATACAGATAGTACCCAGAAGTTTGCCATTGGTCGGCAGAGAATGGCGTTGCTTTCGGCTCTGGCAGACCATAGGAATGTCCCCTTGGATCTCGGCGTGGGTGCGGAGTCCTCCCAGGTACGAAGCGGTACGAGGGGAACGGACCGGTTGAGTAACGAGGCCAATGTGGATCAGGCGGTTCCGGCTCAGTCACCATTATGCTCGATGTGGTTGCAGTCAACTTGAAATACTTTCCTGTCCTCCAGCCGGATAGCTGTAAGCTGTCGCCCCCATACACACCCGCTGTCAATCGCCAATAGACTCTTCTCGCAATGGAGACCCAGAGAGGCCCAGTGCCCACAAATAATAGTGGTATCCTTTCGTGCGCGGTTCTCGATTCGAAACCATGGAAGGAAGCCGGCGGGAATATGATCCGGTGGGCCGGAATATGATGATTCCATCAGGCCATCAGCCGAACACGCCCGGAGCTTCGTAAGAACTTTGATGATTGTGGCAAGTCGGGTTGGGCCGGTCAGGTTTGATGACCATTGTAAGTGTTTGCTGGGATAGAGTGCCCGGAGCACATTCTTGTAGTAGGGACCCCGTAGCGCGGTTTCGACCTCATGGGCCAGCTCCCCAGCCTCACGTATGGACCACTGCGGTAGCAGTCCGGCATGGACCAGCACGAAGGAGGATTCCTGATAGAGGAGGCGTTGTTGGCGAACCCAACCGAGCAACTCTTCACGATCCGGTGCGTCAAGGATTGGTTGCAGGGTGTCCTGCGCGCTGAGTGTTGCAATATCCTCGGCTACGGCGAGCAAGAAGAGGTCATGATTACCGAGGACCACGACCGCCGACGTTCCGAGGCTCTTAATGTACCGGAGGACCTTGAGTGAGTCCGGTCCACGGTTCACGAGATCGCCGACGAACCAGAGACGATCAGATCCGGGATCAAATTGAATCTGCTCGATTAGGCGTTGCAAGGCGTTATCGCATCCCTGCACATCGCCAATCGCGTAGGTAGCCATAAAGATGAGTGGCTCAGACGCAGCGGCACGAATGACGGATGGGTTTCACGGGTACTTCGCCTCAATGACACTTCGAAGTCCGCCACGGGCGGCAAACTCACCGATGACCTTGGCCCATACAGGGTGGCAGGCTTTTACGACGTCATGCAGAATGCGGTTGACAGCGTTTTCGTAGAATATGCCGAGATTTCTGTATGCATGAAGATACATTTTTAACGATTTCAACTCCAGACACGCTTTATCCGGCATATAGTGCACCCTGATGATGCCGAAATCTGGCAGGCCCGTCTTTGGACAGATCGCGGTATATTCAGGGATCTCGATGGTGATTTCGTAGCCTTTGTATTGGTTCGAGAATGTTTCGATGTCCGGCAGTGAAGCGGTAATGCCGCTCTTGGCATGTTGCTCGTTATAGCCCAGCCGTGTCGCCGGCTGAACCTTTTTCCCCCTACTCCTCACCCCTCACCCCTCACGTTTGTTTAGACTTGTTTCATCCATTCCACTTGACCGATTTTTTCTAATTGAATGTAAAGGGTCACCCAGGGGCAAGTCATCTCGGGGTAGACCTCACACAAGCCCCCTTTTCGCACGCCGCCGCAGGGGCCATGGCTCATGAACTTCGGACACTCGGCTTTGAGTGAATTGTCGGGAATCGGGGGGCGCTTATGGACCCCACCGGCGTGCCGAGCTCCTTCGTCTTCTCCAGGAATGATCACGCATTTTGACATAGGAACTAGTTTAGACAGGTTTGATGGAATCGGCAATCTCTCTTTGCTATGTCGTGAGACTGGCCGGATCTTTGGGAGGCACAAAAACAAGAGGAAAATGCGAATTGTTAGGGCGAATGGCCTACGAGTCTGGAGAGTGCTAGGCCTTCTTTCTGATATGGTGGGCCTTTTGAGAAGTTGCGTTGATTATCAAGAATTTATAATATGTTTCTATTCTATGTGAGTGGAGAGTGTATGGACGTTTCTCATTGACAGGCTTTTTTGCGCTTTGTTACCATGTGTCTTCGTCTGAGCGGTTAAAACGGATCAACCCCATTCATTCAACTTCGAATTCCTGCGGTTTGTTGCATCTAACTGTGTTTTTCCGATAGGAAATACCATTCTGTTACAACGATAGAGGGAGGTGTTCCAATGAGTCTCGACTATGTAAAGTTTTCCGGCGGGTTTGAGAAGTTCATGCCCAAAGAATATCGGGACATGGTTGAACATGGCCCGTTCGGAAAGAAAATTTCGGTTTCCCAAATGGGAAGCTTCAAGGAAATTCTCGAAGAACACCCCATGTGTGCCGGTTGTGCGATGACGCTGTTCATCCGACTGGCGATCATTGCATTTCCCAACCCGGAAGATACTATTACTATTGGAACAGCAGGCTGTGGACGGTTAGCGATTTCACAGGCTGCGATCCCGTTTGTGTACGGTAACTACGGCGATCAGAATGGTGTCGCAAGCGGATTGTCCCGCGGGTTACGGTTGC
>DATDFW010000409.1:0-5270 GCA_036522375.1 Nitrospiraceae bacterium | reverse complement strand
GGATGGTTCCGATCCGACAAGCGGGATCGCCTAAAGCCGTGGCTCGTGCGATGACCGCATCGGCGGCTGACGTCGGCACTACGAGAATTAACCCAATTCCCATGTTGAACACGCGATACATTTCTTCGCGTTCGACCTGTCCAAGTCGAGCGATCGCTTGGAAGATAGGCGGGACGGACCAGGCACTCCGCCGCACCTGCGCCCGCACGCCGGAGGGAAACACTCGTGGAAGATTCTCGGTAATGCCGCCGCCGGTGATGTGGGCCATGCCTTTGATGGGAAACTCCTGAATCAGCGAGAGAATTTGTTTGGCATAGATTCTGGTCGGGGTCAGGAGAACATCCCCGAGAGGCTGATCGAGTTCAGGCAGGCGGCTGGTCATGCCGAGTTGTGCCTGATCCAGCAAGACGCGGCGTGCCAGTGAATAGCCGTTGCTATGCAGACCGGTTGAGGCCAACCCGATCAAGGCGTCGCCGGGCGCGATGCTGCGGCCATCGATGATCTTGGGTCGATCCACCACACCGACGGCGAACCCTGCCAGGTCATACTCGCCCTCCGCATAGAAGGAGGGCATTTCCGCGGTTTCCCCTCCGATCAAAGCGCAGCCGGCCTGACGACAGCCCTCGGCAATCCCTTTGAGCACAGATTCAGCTTTGGGGACGGCAAGTTTTCCCGTCGCGAAATAATCCAAGAAGAACAGCGGCTCTGCCCCGCTGACCACGATGTCGTTCACACACATGGCCACGAGATCGATTCCAACCGTATCATGGCGGTCTGTGAGGAAGGCGATCTTCAATTTCGTCCCCACTCCATCGGTGCCGGAGACAAGAACCGGGTCGGCATAACGATGGGCCTGCAGCCGAAACAATCCGCCGAACCCGCCAAGGTCCGTCAGCACTTCCGGACGGAAGGTCGATCGCACCAGTGGTGAAATGCGGTCGACAAATTCGTCGCCCGCATCGATATCGACTCCGGCATCTCGATAGGTCGTCATGCGAGACAGATTGATGAAAGGTTAAGGCTCAGGTTAAGGTTGAGTGAAGGGCCTCGGCCGAAACATCCTGCCCTGAGCCTTATCCTCACTCTTGACCTGCTACGGAGGGCGCATCTTAGCGGAGGGCTCTTGCAGAGGTCAACGCGCAAGCACCAGGACTATTCGAGGGGGGCTCCAACTGACCTACATCCGTTACAGCGAGGCGGCCAGGATGGTCTCCACCGCGCGCATCGAGCGATCAGCATCGATTTAATTGATCCTTCCAAGCTTGCTCGCTATCTCTTCAAGGATGGGGATTGATAGTCTCCCACTGCGCCAACCTTCTAACCCGCCCACCCACTGGCTGCTATTTCACCCACCCGCCCTGAGTCTGCTAAGACAGCTTCTTAGCCCATGGACGTGCCCGAGCGAGGGCCTACTGATTCTTCTCTTCTCCATCGGGGGCAGGCAAGCCGTCCTTCACTGCGCGCATCGAGCGACCACCGCTTCATCGTGGGGGCTCTGCGAGCAAGAAGGATGGTTGGCTGCCCCCCATTCTATCCTTCCGGACGCATCTCTACATCCAGCAGCTTGATTTTCCGATGGAGATGGCTCCGTTCGATTTTCAACTCTTCAGCCGTACGGGATATGTTCCAATGATGTTCTCGCAACTTTCGGGAGATATAGTCCTTTTCAAACGCATTGCGGGCGTCCCTGAGAGAGTCATATGACTGTGTGAAGAGCGGATTGACGGCTGAAGTTGCAGACGGGGAGGAGGTCGATCCCGGCGGACGCGCCTGCAAAGAGAGCCCCGTGTGTGCGGTATCGATAACGAGTCCCGGTACCATGATCATCAATCGTTCGATCAAGTTCCGCAATTCTCGAATATTCCCCGGCCAGTCATATTGTTGAAACACCGACATGGCCTCCGGGGAAACCTCTTTTACCCGTAAACCCTGCTCCTCCGCATGGACCTTCATGAAGTGCCGAATGAGCAGCGGAATGTCTTCCCGGCGTTCCCTGAGCGGCGGCACAGTGATCGGCACTACGTTGAGCCGGTAGTACAGGTCGTCGCGAAACGTACCCTTCTCGATTTCCTTGAGCAGATTTTTATTGGATGCGGCTAAGACTCGAACATCGACTTTCATGAGCCTGGTCCCGCCGACGCGAGTGAATTGCTGCTCCTGTAACGCTCGCAAGACCTTCGCCTGGGTGCTCAAGCTCATGTCGGCGATTTCGTCCAGAAACAGCGTGCCTCCGTCTGCCTGCTCGAACTGCCCGCGTTTCATCGAGGTCGCACCGGTGAAGGAGCCCTTTTCGTGCCCGAACAGCTCACTCTCGATCAAAGTCTCTGGGATCGCCGCACAGTTCACTGCCACAAACGGTCGACCGGCCCGGGCGCTATGCTGATGGATCGCCCGCGCCACGAGTTCCTTCCCCGTCCCGTTCTCCCCTCCAATCAATACGCGGCTATTGGTTGGTCCGGCCGTCTCGATCAGCTGCCGCAACTGCTGCATTACAGGAGACTGTCCCACCAACTCGAACTTTCGCTGGACTGTGGTTCGGAGCGTGCGATTCTCTTGTTCCAAACGGTATTGATCCAACGCATTTTTGACGCGCAGCGTCACATTCTCGAGTGACAGGGGCTTTTCAATATAGTCATGGGCCCCTAGCTTAATCGCCTTGACCGCCGTTTCGATCGAGCCGTGCCCCGACATCATCATTACTTGTGCCGTCGGCACAAGCTCACGAACCCGGCGCAAGGTTTCCATGCCGTCCATTTCCGGCATCCAGATATCGAGGAGCATCAGATCGGGCGGATCCATGGTGTAGATGCGTAACGCCTCCGCGCCGTTCTTGGCCACGGCCACTTCATACCCTTCGTCCTGTAGAATGCTGCTCAAGGATGTGAGAATCGCCTCTTCATCATCCACAATTAAGATCGATGCAGACATGAATCCCCCGTAAAACGTGACGCATAGGATTCCCGGAGCAGCAGCTGTATTCGGCGCTGTACTCCGGATACCCCTTGTCCCTCTCCGGTTAGACCGGCAATTCGAAGGTGAACACGGCCCCTTTCGGCTGATTCTGACTTGCGTGAATCTGTCCCTCATGATCGGTAATAATGCGCCGCACGATCGCCAACCCTAGCCCCGTTCCAGTCTTCTTCCGCGTGAAATATGGCACGAACAACTTTTCCCGGTCTTCCGGTGCAATGCCTGGCCCTTCATCCGCCACGCTCACGACGGCCAGTCGGCGTTTTGTATCATACTTAGTCGAGAGCCAGACCCGTCCCTTCTGTTGCATGGCCTGAATCGCATTGTCCAGCAGATTGACCATCACCCGCTTGAGCTGTTCTCGATCGAAATTGAGCACAGGGAGATCGTCGTCCAATTCCACAATCAGGTCCACATCCTTATGCGCGCTTCGATACAGGATCGTGACGTCGTTGATCACCTCGTGGAGCGATTGACGCGCCATCTGGGGAGTTGGCAGACGGGCAAACTTCGAAAATTCGTCGACCATATGCTTGAGACTCGTCACTTCGTTGACGATCACGCTCGTGGACTCGTCGAAGATCGCATCGAAATCCGACGACTTCTCGAAATATTTCTTCCGCAAACGCTGCGCAGACAATTGGATGGGCGTCAACGGGTTCTTAATCTCGTGAGCCACCCGCCGCGCCACCTCCTGCCAGGCCGCCACTTTTTGCGCCTTGATCAATTCCGTCAGATCTTCAAACACCAGCACGATGCCGAGATCCTTGTTTGCTTCGTCCTTCATACGTGACCCGTGAAGCCCGATGGTCAAGAATCTGCCGTCAATCTCCATCTGCCCTTCAAAAGCCAGGGTGTCGCGTTGATCGAACAGCATCCGATCATAGACCGTCTGGAACAGATCGAGCTTCAACTCCTTGAACACGTCATTGGCAGATCTGCCGTGAAAACGATCCGCCGTGAGCCCGAGAATCCGCTCACCGGAGGGGTTGAAGGTCGTGATGAGCCCGTTCTTATCGATCGAGAGCAAGCCCGCGGCGATCGTTTCGACCACCGTCTCAATGTAGGCCCGGCGGCGATCCAGTTCAAGGTTGCTGAGGCGCAACGAGATATTGGCTTCTTCGATCTCGGTCTTACTCCCTTGCAGATCCGACGTCATACGGTTGAATGAGTCGATTAAGGTCCCGATTTCGTCGGTGGCCTTGGCCTCGATTCGGACGGAGAGATCCCCTTGGGCAATGGCCTCCGTCGCTTCTGCCAACCGATGAATCGGCACGGTAATACTTCGTGCGACATAGAACCCAAACCAGGTGGCTCCGAACAGGATCAGCACCGTGATGACGGCGACGAAGAGATAGGCTCCGGCCTTAATGGGATTCTTCATGGCCTTGGTCTGCTTATATTCCTCGTACTGGTGGCCGATCCCTTCCATTTTTGCCAGCAACGATTCAGGCACATAGGCCTCTACCACCACCACGCCACCGATATCGCCGGCCCGCCCGCTCGCGGCAATGGGAGCGGCAGCCCGCACCAAACGCCCGGATTGGGCCTCCTGCACTGCACTCACTTCTTGCTTCCCGTTAATCACTTGGAGCACCAACTGGCCGATCGGCAGATCGAGCGCCGAAGCGGGTACGTCGAGATCCAAGGCTTTCGTGAGGGTTTCCATCTTCGCCGAGAAGACTTCAATCCCAGCGACACCGAACTCAGCCCGCTTGCGCGCCATCGCGGCCACCAACAGATCACGCTGTCCAGCCAGCAGCATATCTTCCCGGTAAATTTCATGGCTGATGGCTCTGGCGCTATTGACGGCCAGGGTAATGTGGCCGGCATGTTGCATCCGTGCCACGTCATATGAGTCGCGCATGACTTGCTCAATCTGATCGCTGAACCAGACATCCACGGCTTTATTCACCAGCCCGCTTGCGACCAATGCAAGGAGCACCGTCGGAATGAGTGAAAAGCCGATGAACGCCGCCACCAGCTTCGTTCGAAATCCCGACCCGAAGAGTCGATGCCTTCGTTCGAAGTAGGCTTTGATGATGTTGCGGGAGAGCAGCAGCAGGAGGACGACAAACCCAATCAGATCGAGATTGAGCAGGAGAAGCACGAACGCATAGCTGGTCGTCGGCAGAAAGGAATCCGGTTCCTCGCCGCCGGGAATGATAACTTGGGAATAATAGAAGGTCAGAGCCAGACAGGGTATCAGCAGAATGAGGACGATCCAGACCGGCCGAAAATGCATTCTCCGGTGTTCCGGCTCCAGGGTAGGTCTGGATCGTCGGGGAGACTGGCTGGTT